>NZ_RZQG01000240.1:0-7224 GCF_003998635.1 Mesorhizobium sp. M7D.F.Ca.US.004.03.1.1 | reverse complement strand
GTCTCGGATTTCGCCGCGACGATGGAGAGCCCGTCCGCCCTCCTGGATGCGATGAAAAACCATCCTTCGATCCGGCCGCTGATCGCTGGCTCGGAGGTGAAAGAATATGCCGCCCATCTTATCCCCGAAGGTGGTTACAGGGCCATTCCGCAGCTATTCGGCGACGGTTGGGTCATCGTCGGCGACGCAGCGCAACTGAACAATGCCATTCACCGTGAGGGTTCGAACCTTGCCATGACCTCGGGTCGTGTCGCGGCTGAGGCGATCATCAAAGTCAAAAGCCGCAACGGTCCTATGACCAAAGCGAACCTTGCGCTCTACAAGACGATGCTGGATGACTCCTTTGTGATCAAGGATCTTAAGAAATACAAGGACATGCCAGCCTTACTCCACACCAATTCCAGCAACTTTTTTGACAGCTATCCGCGGTTGATGTCGCATGCCGCTCAGACCTTCATGCGTGTCGACGGCACGCCGAAGATCGAGAAGGAAAAGAACACCACGGCCGCCTTCATCAACGCGCGCTCGCGCTGGGGGTTGGTCAGCGACGCGGTCCGCCTGGCATTGGCATGGCGCTGAAGAGGGTACAAGATGACGATCGCAGTGACGAAGGTTCGTGTCGAGGACAAACTTTACCAGAACCGCTATCTGGTCGATTCCGGCCGCCCCCATATCATAGTGCGACCGCACGACAAGCCAAGCGCGAACTTGCTTGCGTTGACCTACGTCTGTCCGGCGAAATGCTATGAGTTGAATGACAAGGGTCAAGTCGAGATCACCGCCGACGGCTGCATGGAATGCGGCACCTGCCGGATATTGTGCGAGAAAGGCGGCGACATCGAGTGGAACTATCCGCGCGGCGGCTTTGGTGTCCTGTTCAAGTTCGGATGATCAGCCGGTGCCAAGAGCATGCCGGCAGCGAGCAACTGCGGCACACCATGAGCCTCTCCATCCACTTGCAAAGAGCTAGTGAATATTGGGTTTCGCAATTCAAGTTTCCTCGACTTGGTAGGGGTATCCTCAGGCCACGGGGCGCCTGTGCCGGACTTACCACCGGTAACGTGGTCGAGCCCCTTTGGACAATGTCCGGCCATCGTGCCGGATGGCAGCCACAACGGCCGGTGAGCAAATGGAACGGCACAATCCATGATAAAGACGTATGTGCTAGTGCATGGTGCCTGGCATGGCGGATGGTGTTGGCGGGACGTCGCCGCCAATCTTCGCAAGATGGGATGCCACGTGACCACGCCTACCCAGACAGGTGTCGGCGAACGCGCACGTTTGCTGTGCAAGGACATCACGCCCGACACATTCGTGACCGACATCGTCAACCACATTGTAACGGAAGAGCTGAGCGATGTGATCCTTGTCGGTCACAGTCTAGGCGGCATCAGCATCACCGGCGCCGCCGACCGGATACCCGACCATATCAGCCATCTCGTTTATCTCGACGGCGCCATCGTCGAGAGCGGTCAAAGTGTATTCAGCACCATGCCCCCCGACATCGTCGCCGCCCGTCGAAAATTGGTTGCGGAGGAAGGACGGGGTATCTTCATGCCGACTCCGCCGCCAACAGCATTCGGCACTCCCGAGGGACACTCGCTCACGGACTGGGTGCGGCGCCGGATAACACCGCATCCGGCAGGCACCTACGAAAGCGGACTTAAGCTCGAGCACCCGCTCGGCAACGGCAGACCCCGAACCTATGTCGTCTGCACTAATCCACTCCACCCGCCGATGGCGGGAGCGCGAGAATGGGTCGCGAAGCAGGATGGCTGGGCGTGGCAGGAACTCGCCACTGGCCACGACGCAATGATCCTCGCGCCGACGGAAGTTGCTCTCCTTCTTAGCGCTGTCGGCTGAGGAACCAAGTAGGGGGAGCGGCGGCCGATTCTCAGGCCGTGGCCTTGAGCTCTGGTGCAAGGATGTAGGCCCAACGGGTCGTTCCGGTGGCGCCACCGAAACCACTAGGCGGGAGTGGCCTGTCCTGCCGACGTCGCAAGCTTGCGAGCGTTCCGCCGCGGCCGCAGCCCGTAGCGCCGGGCAACCTCCGAGATCACCGCGTCGGCTCCAGGGTCTCGGAGATGACTCCGTGCCTTGTCGTCCATCGACCAATGCCGCCGACCAACAGCGCCGTTGATCACCCTCGAAAACGCCGAGGCTGCCGCTCAGGGTCAATCGTAAGTTCAAGTTCAGACACAAGCCGATCTCCGATCCACCTCAGAATCGGCAGGCCCACAGATCGCGGGTCCTCCTGGAAGGACACAGCGCTTACCCTTGAAATATGGAGAACCATGGCTTTGCGCCGTCGGCAGTTGAGCTGATCTCGCAATGCTATTTCCCCGGCAACGTCCGCGAGCCGGAGAACTGCGTGCTTGGCGTTCTCCTCTGGAAGGAACCAATCTTTCGGAACGTGGCAATGTCATCGACGAGCTCTCACGGGCCAGCACGATGCCGGTTCGGCGCATCGGCGCCCGCCTGAACACGAGATGGCCACTTGCGATTCTAACGATACGGCCGGACGGGGGCTGGGACCGCGGCGGACGAAGCGTGACGGCTGATCGACACAATGGAGAAGGCCGGCTGGGTTCAGGCTAATGCGGCTCGAATTCTCGGCCTCAAGCTGCGACAAGTCGGCTAGGCGATACGCCGGCATAGTATCGAGGTGAAGGAACTTCTAAGAGCCTGATGAGCCAATCGTCAGGCCAGTGGTCTTGCGCGCCCTGTGCGCGACAAGGAGTGCTTCGTGCTTCTGAACGGATTTGGACTTGCACTGTCGCAAGCAGGACAAAATTGTGTCGCGCCGGCCTGACACAATGCGATATCGACCCGAATAGTGAACTGAAGCCGCTTTTTTCAGTTGGTATGGCTCTTGCACCTTGAACCGCGACGTTACCAGCAACGGAGCCGTTTGATGTCCTCACCGACAGTTTCGATTGAGGGGCCGACTAGCACGACATCCGAGGGTCTTCTGGCAGCCGCGAAATCCGGTGGCTGCGCATCGTCTTCCTACGGCTCGTCGCCGACCAGCCCGGGCGAAGAGGATCCGGCTATTTGGGAAAGGATCAAGGATCACCCCTGCTTTTCGGAGGAAGCGCATCATTATTTCGCGCGTATGCATGTGGCGGTCGCGCCGGCTTGCAATGTCCAGTGCAACTATTGCAATCGCAAATACGATTGCGCCAACGAGAGCCGGCCTGGTGTTGTGTCTGAGAAGTTGACGCCCGACCAAGCGCTACGCAAGGTCATCGCCGTTGCCAACAAAGTTCCGCAGCTTTCGGTTCTTGGCATCGCTGGGCCGGGGGATGCCTGTTACGATTGGGAGAAAACGAAGGCAACGTTCGACCGCGTCATCAGGGAAATCCCCGACATAAAGCTGTGCGTCTCCACTAATGGGCTCGTGCTGCCGGACCATGTCGCCGAGCTTGCCGAAATGAATGTTGATCACGTGACGATCACCATCAACATGGTCGACCCGGAAGTCGGCGCGAAGATCTATCCATGGATCTTTTATGAAAATCGCCGCTACTTCGGCATCGAAGCCGCTCGAATCTTGCACGCGCGGCAGATGCTGGGCCTGGAGATGCTGAGCGCGCGCGGCATCCTCACCAAAATCAACTCGGTGATGATTCCTGGAGTGAACGACCAGCACCTGTTTGAGGTGAACAAAATGGTCAGGGAGCGGGGCGCGTTTCTGCACAACGTGATGCCTCTGATTTCGGACCCGGCGCACGGTACCCACTACGGACTCATCGGGCAGCGCGGCCCAACGGCAACGGAGATGATGGCTCTTCAGGATCGACTTGAAGGTGGCGCCAAGTTGATGCGCCACTGCCGGCAGTGCCGGGCAGATGCTGTCGGCCTGCTCGGTGAAGATCGTGGCCAGGAATTCACGCTGGACGGTATTCCCGACGATGTCGCCTACGATGCTGGCAAGCGTCAGGCCTATCGGCAGGTGGTCGCACACGAGCGCCGTGATCATGAGGCGGCGAGGAGCGAGGCCATCGGTATGGTCAAGGCAACAGACTCCGAAAAGTCGCTTCTGGTTGCGGTGGCCACTAAGGGAGGTGGACGGGTCAACGAACACTTCGGCCACGCGAAGGAATTCCAGGTTTATGAAGTCTCGCCTAGAGGGATCAGCTTGGTCGGGCATCGGAAGGTCGAGCGGTATTGCCTCGGAGGCGGGGGCGAAGACGCCATCCTCGAGGGCGTCATCGCAGCGCTCGAAGGCATACACATAGTGCTATGCGCCAAGATCGGAAATCGCCCGAAGGAACAACTCTCGCGAGTTGGACTGCGCGTAACCGACGCCTATGGCCATGACTACATCGAGACCGCAGTCAGCGCACTTTACGCGGCAGAGTTTGGGATCAGACCACTAGCGGCGACGGCCTGAGCCGTCTCGTCCGATAACCAGGAGTTAGAATGGCTTTAAAGATCATCGCATCCCAATGTACCCAATGCGGGGCCTGCGAGTTCGAATGTCCTTCGGAAGCGATCAAGTTCAAGGGCGACGCCTATGTGATCGATCCAAACAAGTGCACCGAATGCAAGGAGGCCTTCGATACGCAGCAATGCGTGTCGGTCTGTCCGGTACCGAAAACCTGCGTTCCCGCTTGATTCCTACCGAAACGGTCGGGTTCGCCGCACGACGACGCCTGCAACCCGCGACCACAACAAAAGCCTCGAGAAAGGAATGGACAGCATGTGGTCCAGACGCGAACAGGAGGTCGAAATCGGCAGACCGCCACGGTTCATGCAGGGTGAGCGGGTCCGTGCGATACGCCACATAAAAAACGACGGCACCTATCCCGGCAAGGAGATCGGCGAAAACCTCGTGCGGAAGGGCGACGAAGGCTACGTGCGCGACATTGGAACCTTTCTCCAGCAATTCTTCATCTATGCGGTCGAATGGATCGATCGTGGCACGGTCGTCGGCATGCGAGCGCGCGAACTCATTAGCCTCGACAAAGTCGAGGTTCCCTGCGGAGCTGAAGGCATTTCCAACGGGGGAACAGCCGGATGAAAGTAATGATTCGCAGGACCGCTACTGGCTTGTCGGCTTATGTCCCCAAGAAGGATCTCGAAGAGCCGATCACCGAGATTGAGAACGCTGACTTATGGGGCGGGACCGTGACGCTCAGGAACGGTTGGCGGCTCATGCTGCCCGACCTTCCGCGCGACACGCGTTTGCCGATCACCGTCGAGGCGATGAAGATTTCCGACGGGGCCTGATGCCGGTGGGTTCAGTGGCGGAGAGGAAACGCGTATGAACACGATGCTGAGCTGGGACCATCTCGTCGTCGTCCGGGGCAGTTTTGCCAAAAAACTGATTGACCTGCTGAACGGCGCTCTCAAGGCCGATCGAGTGATCCCCTATCTCGGTCCTGGTCTTCTGCAGCTTAACCCACCGGAATCCCCTGTACCTTGCACCCCTGAAGATGTCGCCGCGGCCCTCAACAAGCGGGCGCCTGCCCCTTCCAGGATTCGCACCAATATGTGGTCGGTCGCGCAGTTTATCGAGCAGCGCCGACATCGTCGGACTCTCCAAGCGTGGATGGCGGAGATATTCGCAGCCCCCGCCGAGCCGACCGTTCTTCACGCCTGGCTCGCAACCCTTCAACTGTCTGTCATCATCGACAGCTGGTACGATGGCGCCATGCGAGCAGCCCTTGCAGAGGCCGGCCAAACAGACGTTGTCGAGATACAAGGAACGACGCGCGCGACCGGAATCGGTAACATCTGGACGAGAACTTACGATTTGTCAGGAACAGAACTCGAGGCCGAACAAGTGGCTAGGACGGTGCTCTATGCGCCGCACGGCAGCGTCAGGCCGGCGGCAAACTTCCTCGTGGCTGATTCCGATTACGTCGAAGTCCTAACCGAAATTGATATCCAGACGCCGATCCCGGACGCGGTGAAGCAACGGCGCGTCAACCGGGGTTTTTTCTTCGTGGGCTGCCGCTTCAACGATCAGATGCTGCGCACATATGCCAGACAGCTGATGAAGCGCTCCACTGGCCCACATTTTGCGGTGATCGATTCGGCTACGCTGACCAGAAACGAACGTCGTTTCCTTGCCGAAGGCGCAATCACGGTCATCGACATGCCGATCCGCAACGCCGCGGCTCGCCTCGTCGGGGTCGATGCTAGCCAGGATTAATGGCCGGCGATTGCTGGTGAGTCGCTGCTTGCCTCCAAGGGCGAAAACTCAGTTGGGAATACATTCGTGAGCAGTAATGCTAGTGGCAGCACAACGTAGGCTCTGAATTCGTTGGGCCATGTGAAAGGGTCCGCTGCTGCGGGACGTGAGCACGTTGCGGCGGCATTACGCACATGATCTTGTGACCCCCGTGGCAAAAGAACTGAAGCGCCCGAGTCGCGACAACATATGCAGCGCTCAATGGCTTCGACAAAAATTCGGCACAGTTTCGACAGTTCGCATGCACCTCCAGGGTCAACGAGGTTGATTATGCCTGTTTATGTGGGTCGGCCACGCGAGCAGGAATTCCCACTACCTTTGCCCCGGCGGGAACATCTCGTGTGACCACGCAGCCAGCGCCTACCACTGCATTATCACCAATCGTGACGCCAGGCAGAATGATTGCTCCACCGCCGATCCAGACACGGCTGCCAATGTGAACAGGACGCCCGACCTGCAGGCCGGCCTGCCGCTGCTCGGCATCATGTGGATGATCGGCGGTATAAATCTGCACAGCAGGCCCAATTGCCGTTCCTTGCCCGATTTTGACCTCTACCACGTCAAGAATAACGCAGTTGAAGTTGATGTAGGCATTGGCTCCAATGCGGATATTGAATCCGTAGTCGCAAAAAAAGGGCGGACGGATGACCGTTCCGCGCCCAACCTCTCCCAGCCGCTCGGACAAAAGCTCATGCCAATGCCCCGTGGTCTGCCCCAGCGTATCATTGTACCGCTTGAGCCAAGCCCCGGTTGCCAACAGGTCAGCTTGGATCTCCGGATCCGCCGCATTGTAAAACTCGCCTGCGAGCATCTTTTCTTTTTGGCTACGCATCATAGTCTCCCGTCAGGTCGTGTCCCGTACAGTGATGCAGGAACGCACATCAAACTGCCTCGGCAACTTTGTAACTCGATCTTGCCGGGCGCGCGGTCGGTCACGAGCCGGGGCGACAGTTTCGTCTCGACCAACTTCCAAGAATTTGGATATCGGAGATCAACCGGTCGCAGGGGCCAATACCTGTCTC
>NZ_RZQG01000023.1:0-19980 GCF_003998635.1 Mesorhizobium sp. M7D.F.Ca.US.004.03.1.1 | reverse complement strand
CAGCTATTCGATGAGGCGGCTCAATTCAGCATCTGCTGCGGTTTGACGATCCCAATTGTCGATCTCCGCGGCCGCATCGCTGCGGTTACTTTTGCCGCCGATGAGCCTCGTCCAGTATTTCTTCGGGTCGCTGAGCGGTACGAACAAGCTCTTCAACTGATGGCGGCCTGCTTTCATCGTTGCGTTCGCCGCAAATTGCCGAGCGATCGAACAGTGGATGGGGTTTCGCTGACATCCCGCGAATATGAGTGCCTGAGGTGGGCAGCGCGGGGTAATTCAGCCTGGGTGACCGGCCGCATCTTGGGTATCAAGCCACGCACGATCGCTTTTCATTTGGACAATGCCAAGAAGAAGCTAGGCGTGCGAACCCAAAATCAGGCTATAGCCCTTTTGGGGTCCGAAGGGTCCTCAATTGTCTGAGAAGCTTTTTGATCCCCTTGTGCTCGGGCCATTCGATCGCGCGCTTTGTATCGAGCGTTGACTGGATGCCGAGATCTTCTGTTCCGCCGGCTCGGGCGATGCAGCCGTATTCTTCCAGTCCGCGCCGGTGATCATAGTCTATGGGTGCTCGAGCGGGTGTGTCGTCGCTGACGAGCTAGTTGTGGAGCCTCAACAGGTTGTCCTCGGTTAGAGCGAGGCGACTGATAGGTGTTTTGGACTTTAGGCTCCCGTGGGGACGGTGCCAATTGTATCTGTGCAGCCAGACCGGCAACTCTGCGGCGCGGTGATCTGAAGTCGGATAAGCGATGGCATAAGCCCATTCGCGCAGTGCTGTCTGGATGAAGCGCTCGGCCTTGCCATTGGTCTTGGGTGTATAGGGTCTTGTCCTGACGTGCTTGAGGCCGAGATCGCGGCAGGCCTTGGCGAAGGCCTTTGATCTGTAGCAGGAGCCGTTGTCGGTCATGACGCGGGCTATCGTGACGCCGAGGCTGGCGTAGTAGGCCACCGCCGCCTTGAGGAAGGCGATGGCGCTTTCTTTTTTCTCGTCGGGCAGGATCTGCGAGAAGGCGATGCGGGAGGCGTCGTCGATGCAGACATGGACGAACTCCCAACTGCTGCCGCGCGAGCTGGCATTGCCGGTGCGCTTGCCGGTAATGCGATGACCGATGCGCTCGAAACGACCGAGCTTCTTGATATCGATATGGATCATCTCGCCAGGATGCTCGCGCTCGTAGCGTCGGATCGGCTCGGCCGGTTCGATATCCCGCAACCGCGACAGTCCGGCACGCTTGAGAACCCGGCTAACGGTGGCGGGCGAGACGCCGACCTCATGGGCGATGTGCTTGCCGGTCCAACGTTGCCGCCGCAGCGCCATGATGCGCTCGGCGATCAACGCAGCGGTGGCCTGCGGCATATTGGCGGGCCGCGAGGAACGGTCGATCATGCCGGCCCGCCCTTCGGACTTGTAGCGCTCGACCCAGCGCGCCACGATCTTGGCCGACACGCCGTAGACACGCGCCGCATGGGCTTTGGAGAAAGCGCCTTCTATCACCGACAGCGCCATCTCCTCTCGACGCAGCGGTGTGAGACGGGCATTCTTATGGATGTTCATTCGGACCCTCCGGTGAGTGCTGAAGCTTGGTAACTCCAGTCTCCCCGGTCCGGTCCGAATGGACAACCTCCCGAAAGCTCACAGCTAGTCGTGCGGTTATATAGTTTCCGAGGATGGCCCGCTTGCATACCTGCCTGCCGGTAATCTCTAACCCTTGACTTAGGGCGATGGCTATCGGTTATGCGGCTTGAAAGCGAAGAGGTGGACCCTTCGTCGAGCGCCGGTACGATATGGAGTGCTGCTCCGGGCTAATACCCATCCAGACAGAGCGGAACCTTCTATCACGTCAGACGCTCGGACAGTTGCCAAACCCCGATTTCCTGGGAACTGAATTGTGCTCGCCACCGGGTCCATTTTGCCGGCGCGTCTGTGGTGCAGGCCCCGATCAGCCTGACCAATGGCACAGGAACGCTTCTATGACCGAGCACTGCGAATTTGTCAGCTGGCGAACAATTCCTTGTAGCCGCTCGTCACCATCCAGTTCGCACGGTCGAGATGACTACGAAGCGCCTTCCTGGCGCGCTCCGGTTCAAGTGCCGGATCAATGCCGAGGATCAGTTGGGCCATTTCCTCTTCGGGCGCCTCATCGGCTGAGGCGTCCAGGAGCCTCATATAGATGGTAAAGTGCGCCCTGTCGTAGGCGGTAAGACGGTCAGACCAAGGGACTTCGTCGAGCAGTGTTGAGCTTTGAGTCCTATCTGTTCCCGTTGATTGATTCATGTCTGCCGCGAACCTCGCATGTTGATCGCTGGATCCAAGGCAGAATATCCCAAAATGGGATAATCCGAAACGGGGATTAGTCGCTGAGCCGGTCTCTACCTGCCGGTTCACCTAAATGCCCAAATCTCTTCGATCTCCCCGCCACCAGCGGTTTCTGGCCCAGTTGATCTCACTGCGCAATGTCAAAGGGCTGACGCAGGCGCAGGTGGCTGAGAAGCTTGGTCGTCCGCAATCTTTCGTGGCGAAATATGAGGGTGGCGAACGGCGTCTCGATGTCATTGAGTTTCTCGACGTAACTGCGGCCCTCGATGCTGATCCGTGTGAGATTCTGTTGAGCCTGCGCACGTAGTGGGCGCCCGCGCCCATCACCGCGCGTGCCGTGTGCCGGTGGGTCGAGCCCCGATTTTCTTGGCTCTGGCGTCTCGACCATTCCGCTGCGCCTCCTAGCGCGTCGTTAGACTCTCGCAATTCGCTCTGTTTTGTGCCTTTCTCAGCAGGTGGCGCCGCATCCTTCTAGGCCCGCCGCGGCGTCCCGCAACCCTTAGCCAGCTGTGAGCTTTCAGTAGGTTGTCCATCCGGCCCTTCGGATGCGGTGCGGCTCAGACGGCGGACCCGTTCCTGTCATGATTCGCCGCCGCACCCATTCCTGGGAAGCAGCCATTGGCGAGCGGAGGACAAAATGATGAGACAGCGAAGCGCTGGGCCATCCGCGCTGTGGTGATACGTCGATGCATGGCGGTTGCGCGACTTCGTTGCTTGAAGCGAAGCGACCGCACCGCCCATTTCGTCAACTGGCGAACAAATCCTTGTAGCCGCTCGTCACCACCCAGTTTGCACGGTCGAGATGACTGCGAAGAACGTTGCGTGCGCGCTCAGGTTCGCGTGCCGGATCAATGCCGAGGATCACTTTGGCCATTTCCTCTTCAGTGGCGTTGTCGGCCGAGGCGTCCAGGAGCCTCATATAGGTTGTAAAGTGGTCCTTGTCGTAGGCTGTAATGCGGTCCGACCAGGGGACCTCGTCGGCGAACGGCGTGTTCGATCTGGGCTGCAACATCGCTAATTCTATCTCCGGCCAATGGACCCGCGAAGCCCTGTGCCTGCTAAATGTGGATTACATATTATAGTTGATAAACTCAAGCCGCCTGATCCGCTGGCTTGCGTGCATGGATATGCGCAAGTTGGTCGGACGGAATGTGCAGAGGATCAGGCAAAGGAAGCGCCTGACGCAGGAGCAGCTTGCGGAGATTTCCGGGTTCAGTCAGCAGTACATCAGCGGCTTGGAGAAAGGCCGAAGAAATCCGACAATTATCACGATCTATGAACTGGCATTGGCCCTCGGCGTCAGCCACATGGATCTGGTTCGGCCCGACAAACAGGCATGATACACCCGCCCTCCAAGTAGCTGGCCGCCTGATGGCGCGCGCCGGGTGCTCGTGAACCCAGGCTTTTCTTAGGGTCCCCCGGCAGCCCCTGCCATTTGGCTCGCCCTGGCCCGGCGCACCCTATTGGACAGTCGGCCGCTGCGGTTTTTGTCAGCCTTTCCTGGGGCGGTCGGCATTGCCTTTTAGGCCCGCCGCGGCCTCCCGCAACCTTCGCTCTCGCTTCAGGTCCTTCTCTTGGTTACGATCCTTCGGATGCGGTTCGCCTCTTTCAGCGGGCCTAATCGCTTTCTGCCGCCCACCCCACGGGGACAGCCACGCGAGACTAGTATGGAGCGTTGCGGTTAGCGCACGAACAGCAAAGGAACTGAAAAAACAGGCAACTGTCGAAGCATGGCTGAACCAGCCATCGTGTCGGCATCTTGGAGCCGCGTGTTCGCCTTGAGGCCCTGCCGGTAGGATCCCTGCAGTTGAAGTCATTGTCGGCATTCTGACAACAATGGACATGAACCGCCGAACTATCAAGGCGACCAGGTTGTTGTCTAGCAATGGTTTTCCGAATCGGCACGGCACTTGCGTTACCAAAAACAAGTACGCCGCGGCACGGATCGCCCAAGAGGCTGAACGACCTGATCTGTTTGACCCTCGCAGCAGGGGTGGATGGCTAACACAAAGGAAACTTTGAAGGTGGACGTTTTCGAAAGTTCTCCAATACCTGTCAGGAAAACACGGACGCCATCTTTCTCGGTGGATCTAGCCTTGCTGGGAGTCGCATTCGTTTGGGGGGCGAGCTATCCGGTCGGGAAAGGCGCACTGTTCTACGCGCCGGTTTCGATACTTGTTCTTTATCGCTTCCTGATTACTACGATCATTACGGCAGTGGCTGCAAGACATGAGATCGCATTGGTCTCCTGGGGCGATTTCATCCGCGGCTTCGCATTGGGAACAATACTTTTTTGCATCTTTATTGCTGAAACTTACGGCGTTGCATCGACAAGCGCAATGAACACGGCCTTGATCATATCGCTTTGTGTGATTTTCACGCCGAGCATCGACTATGGGCTATCACGGCGACTTCCACCTACGGGCATTTTGGCAAGTGCTGCCATAGCGTGCATCGGTGTCGGCATTCTCACTGGCGGGATCAGCAGGTTCAGCCCGGGTGACGCGCTTGTCTTGGGGGCCGCGATTCTGCGAGCGGTTATGGTCGTTTCCACCAAACGCCTTCTGGCCGGCCGGCAGATTTCATCTGCAGCCCTGACGGCCATCCAAGGATCGACGGTGGCAACACTTACTTTCGTTTTGGCCGTCGCTCAGTTCGGAATTTCAGGCCTTGTTGTGAGGGCCACCCTTCAGTTTTGGGGCGCTGTTGCCTTCCTTGCACTCTTCTGCACCCTCGCTGCATTCTACATTCAAAATGCCGCAGTGAGAAAATCCACACCGACACGGGTTGGCTTCTTGATGGGAACAGAACCTTTTTTTGGTTTCGTTCTAGCGCACCTTCTTCTGAATGAGCCTTTGACAGTACCGAGCTTGATAGGCGCAGGCCTCGTCCTCGCTGCGACGTTTGCTGGCATCTGGTTTGAGAGCAGGACATCCAAATGAACCCCATCTTGGCTTCCACCAAACCCGCCATCGGCGGCATTTCGAGTTTTGAAGATCTGGAGGCTTTTCCGGACCGAACCGCACCAGTTGCAACCATGTTCAGCGGCGGTCTCGACAGCACCTATCTTCTCTACAAGCTGCAAAGCCTTGGCTTTGCGAACATTGAAGCTGTCGCAGCGGATGTCGGAACGCGCATCGATCAGCCTTTGTTGGAACGGACGGCAGCCATGTTCGGCGCGCGCTTTGTCTGCCTCGAAGGGCGGGATGCCTTTGTCGAACAAGGCGTGAAATCAGCCATTCGAGCCCACGCCAAGTACCTTGGCATCTATCCGTTGAGCAGTTCGTTGAGCCGTCCCATAATCGCATCTTTGGTTGTTAATCATGCTAGGTCAATCAACTCACGGCTGGTTCTTCATACAGCAAACCTTTCTCAAAACAGTCTTCCGCGCCTTAACAATAGCATTAAGCGCTCAGGATTTTCCGGCAACTTCGGCAGTCCGTATGAATGCTCTGTGATATCCCGACAACAGAAGACCTCCGACCTGTCCAAGTGTGGAGCGACTTTTGTGGCGGACCGCACGTGGAGCGCGGACGAAAACCTCTGGTGTCGGGAATTCGAGTCGGGGCCTTTGGAAGATCCCGAGAACTTTTCCATCCCCGAGGAGGCATTTGCTTGGACGCGCCACATTCCCGCAGAGCAGCCGGTAGAGATCAAACTCGGGTTTGCAGACGGAAGTCTCGTGTCAATTGATGACCGTGATGTTGCATTGGTCGACGCAATCCCGTTCCTGAATAACACGGTCGGCAAATTCGGGCACGGCCGCTTTGTCGGGCTTGAACACATCACAACCGGCCAAAAGGTTCTCGAAGTCCGCGAGGCCCCTGCCGCGGCCATTATCTTCGACGCGCTGCGTCACCTCGAAACCGCTTCTCTTGACGTGGCATCAATCGTTTTGAAGCAAGGGCTTGAGCAAGCCTGGTCCCAAGAGGCGGTTTCAGGTGCATGGGGCAGTACTATTCACCAGATGTGCGAACGGGCCATTGCATCCGCCCTCGAGGGCGTTAGCGGGAGCGTCAGCTACATAGTCGATCACACACGCTTTTTACCTCGGTCGATCCGAGCCAGGACGCCGAGATACATTAGGGACCGCGACCTTTGGGAATACCAAGCCGCAACCCACATAGCGTTGTCCAAAGCGTTCCGTCCTCGCCAAGTCACCAAAAGGGAGACACCCGTGGAAAACAACGCACCCCAGGCGCCGGCCAACCTCAGTCAACAATGCACTGACGGTCTGGTGACAAATGGATGGTGGTTTTCAAAAGGCGAGCGCGCCGAAGCCTGCTTTGGCATCGAAATTGATGCAGCCTGGAAGAACTTTGCTGACCATTGGAATCGACTTCTTCTCGATGAATACATGCGTGACGGCGGAACATATCGTTACCGGCGCTATAGCGCTTTTGAATATGACGCGACTGACGGAATCTTTAGGCTCCTACCCCACGCCCCCTACGAACAATCAAAAAGTGTCAATCATCTGAATGGCGGCTTCAAGCGCCACTTCGAGCCCCTTGAAAACTCCTTTATAGACCATCCCGTCTTAGAAAAGATTCTGACAGGTTTCTGCAGAATTCTATGTGAAGCCGCCCGACATGATCGTTGGAATATCAAGATCCATCCCTACCGGATTGTCGCGCGCGATGGTGTAAATGGCAAACCGGCACCCGAGGGCCTTCACCAGGACGGGGTGGACTTCATTGCTTGCTATATGATTGGGCGGGTCAACGTCACCGGCGGCATGAGCATGATCACCGACGCCTCAAAGGAGTTCCTCGGCGAGGTCGAAATGAACTCCCCGAATGATTTTGTGATCTGCAACGACCGCGAAACCTTTCACGATGTATCGTCGATTGTGGCCGAAAACCTGAAAATGCCGTACGCTTATCGCGACGTCCTTGTGATCGCCTTCGAGAAATTATAACGCCCAGCGCGCCGAGAGCATTTTCAACAAGGTTCAATACTGCTTGGTATCCTCTCGGGTGTTCCTGGTGCGGGAACAATGCAGGATTAATTTCTTGCATCTAAACACCTAGATAGCAGTTTCGCCTCTCTGGTATGATGGTTTTTGGCCTCGCGGATCTCGCGTAATACGAATGACCGTGGACACCCCCGATCTTCGCAAGAAAGTGAGAAATTATCCTCATGCTGTCCGACGAGGTGGTCTGCGGCTTCGGAGGCACCGGGAACTGGTTTGGTAGCCAGACATTTGGGATGGAACCGGACATGCTCTCGATCGCCGGGGGGCTTTCATCCGGTCACCTGCCCATTGGCGGCGTCATTATCTCGACAAGATTTATCAATGCGCCGCTGACGAGGCCCACAAGGTCGGCGTGTTCGGTCACGGTTTCACCTACTCCGGTCATCCGGTGATAGCGGCCGTCGCCGCCGAGGCGATCAGGATCTACAGCGAGATCGATTTCGTGACCCAGGCGCGTCGTCTCGGCGATCACTTGCATGGAGCCCTCGCGGACGCGCTCGGCGACCATCCGCTTGTCGGTGAAGCCCGCGGCCGCGGCTTCATCGCGGGGGTTCAGATCGTCGAGGATCGTGCGCCCGTCGCGTCTTCGCGCCCGAGCTGAGGATCGGCGATGTCGAGCGGCGGTGCCGCGAGCACGGCGTCATGATCCGCAATATGGGAGAAGTGCTTGGAATCTGTCCGCCCTATATAATCACCGAAAGCGAGATCGACCCCTTGGTTGACGGCATTCGTTCTGCACTCGACGGCGCCGCTGCTGCGAATTCCCGGGTCGGTCGGGTGGCATGAGTTCCAGCATTAAGACCGACTGCTTCACTTCAGTGGATATTATCGAGCAAACGCTCACCCGAGGGGTGCACTTCATCCGTGTCCGGTACAAAACGTCACCCATGTCTCAGGTCGGGCACGCCGCTCGCCAACGACACCGAGTTCGGCCTCGCGGCCTACTTCTACACCGGCGATCTCGGTCGCGCCTTCCGCGTGATGGAAGGACTGAAGTACCGGCGTCAATGAAGGCCTGATCACCACGCCGGAGGTGCCGTTCCGCGGCGTCAAGGAATCGGGCCTCGGCAAGGAAGGCGGCCTCCAGGGCATCGTGGATTATCTCGACACCAAACATGTCTGCATCGGCGGTCTCGGCGTCTAGTGGTTCCCGCCTGACATAGGAGTCCAATCAGAGATTCCCTTTCTGGCCTGCGCGTGCGAGTCTGGCGCATGCGCACAGGAAGATCGTTCACCGTTTCGTCGGCCGATCGCGTCCGTCTGACGGCGCTGATCAGGGATCGCAACGCCCCGCAAAAGCATGTCTGGCGCGCCGAGATAGTGCTTTTGCCCGCCGACGGCGTCGGCACCGGCGAGGTCATGCGCCGCATCGGCAAGTCGAAGACCGACGTCTGGCGCTGGCAGGAGCGCTTTGCCGCGGAAGGCTGTGACGGGCTGCTGCGCGACAAGACGCGACAGTGGCGCATTCCGCCGCTCGGTCCCGATGTCGGCGAGCGCGTCGTGGCACTGACGCTTGCCGATCCGCCGGGCGAGAGGACCCACTGGACCGCCGACATGATGGCGCAAGCCGCCGCAATCAGCGCCAGCGCCGTCAGGCGCATCTGGAAGGCGCATGGTCTCGCACCCCACCGCTGGCGCCAGGTTCAAGCTCTCCAATGATCCGAAGTTCGTCGACAAGTTGCGCGCCGTCGTCGGCCTCTATCTCGATGCGCCGGCCCATGCCATCGTTCTGTCGGTCGATGAAAAGAGCCAGATCCGGCGCTCGACCGCACCCACCCGGCCTGCCGATGAAGAAGGGGCGGCTCGGTACGATGAGGCACGACTACAAGCGCAACGGCACCACCACCCTGTTCGCCGCCCTCAACGTCCACTATTGTCCCGTTGACGAGAATATCATCTTAGTTGCTTGTAAAAATTTGTTCTCCACTTCCGTCTCCATCGTATCTCAGTCAACGCGATGGAGCAGGAAATGACTACAAACATTGTGAAACTGGAAGAAGGCAGGGCAATCGGCTCTAATCGTGACGTGCCGCTGTCAGATCATGAGGCGGAAGCCCTAGGGCATCTTGCGGTGGCGCTGAGTGGCATTTCGACGACCATTCGGTCCGCCGCCTACAAACACGCGCTAAACTCTAGTCACGCGATGAAGCCCCTAAAGGAGACGGAGGACGCGCTTACCGACTACGACGCCTTGGCGAGGGCGGCGGGCCGAAAGCAGCCGAAAGCGGCGGAGGAGGACGACAGGAAGGGGGACGCCCTAGCGAGAGAGGCCGCCGCACAGGTCAGCAGGGTCGATCAGACCCGATCTTCCCGCTGGAGCAGACCGCGAAGGGTACCGGTGGCATCAACGGACTACGTTCGGCAGGTGGTCATGGCAGATAGTCAGCTTGGAGCAGTGTCGGCACTGGTAAACGCGCGGCGAGTGGCTCCAGAACGCTTCCATGCTTCTGTTCCCAGTGTAGATAATAATCCGGATGCTCCGCTTCTGACCTCTTTTTCGGACTATCTGAGCAGGGTGTGCGGACTGGAGTCAAAGTCCCGCGAAGGCGTTCTCCTGGGCAGCCGCCGCTTTCTGGATTGGTTCCATCACCACCATTCCCGGCCAAGCCCTCGGCGCGTTGACGGCTGAGCATGTCCTTGCCGCTGTCGAACATCGGCTGTCACTATCGGCGACCTCCGGTACCCGCACCGGCAGCAACTTCTCACATCGTATTGGGCTGGCCACCACGACCAGAATCTCGCGCGCGTCGTCCCCAGGACGCCCCACTGGCGTTTGGCTCATCTAACCCTCGAACTCGGCTACGGCCCGTCGACGGTCTTCTTCACATGGGTCGGATTCGACGAAATGGACGAGGTCACAGGCGACGGCCATGCTGAACTGCTCGACGACGGCTCCATCGACATCACCTTCTATCACAACGGCGACGAGGCAATCCTCAAGGCCAAACGGGACACTTCTTCAACGGCCTGCTAGGAGATCCGTGTTCGCCTTGCGCTGACAAAGAAGCTCACACATGACGTCCGGGAGACGATGCTGGCAAATGGTCTGGCTGAAGCATTCCACCCACAATACCAAAGCCCGTCCCGATCCAAAGCGCTTCTAAGCACTCCACCTCAGGCGCAAGGCCGGTTGGCCAGTGCATCTTCTTGGTCCGCCGGAAGAGAACCCCGCCCGACAATAGCTTCATGAGGTCTTGCGCTGCAGTGTCGACCGTAAAAAAGGGCGCGCGAGGCGCCCTTCATTTAAACCGGCAGTCGGGAAGCAGACTTCACTCTGATATTCAAAAGCGGTAGGTGACACCTGCGCCTATCAGCCAGGGATCGAGCTCCGCCTTCCCCGTCAGCTTCGCGCCGGTCACCGTGACGTCGAAGTCCGGCTTCAGGAAAAGCTTCTTCACGTCGAAGTTGAGGCCCCAGTGCTGGTCCACCATGTAGTCGAATCCGACCTGCAGCGCCGTGCCGAACGTGTTCTTCACCTTGAGAGCATCAGCGCTGCCAGTGTCCTGGTTGTAGAAGATCGTGTAGTTCACGCCGGCGCCGACATAAGGCTTGAACGCGCCGAGATCGGTAAAATGGTACTGCAACGTGAGTGTCGGCGGCAGCAGCCAAACTTTGCCGATGTTGCCCAACCCTCCGATCGTCCCTTGGCCCGCGATGTTGGCATAAGTGGTACCGAGTATGAGTTCGGCGGCGATGTTGTCGGTGAAGAAATACGAGATATCGAGTTCCGGCGTCACCGTGTCCGAATACGAAAGACCGGAGCCGGGAAGCGTATCAACGTAGCCCAGATCTTTCGTAACGACGCCCAACGCCCGCAGGCGGACCTGCCAAGGGATTGGCGCTTCGGTGACCGAGGCTCCCGTCTCCGCCAGGACGGTCTCTGCTTGCGCAGGCTCCGCGGCGACGGCCTGCTGTCCCACCATGATCAGGGCCACCGCCGCTGCTGTTGCCCGCGCTACGCCCATTCGCGTTCTCGCCATGAGATTCACTCCTTGATGTTCAGAAAGGATGCACTGCACTATTTCGTCTCCTGCTCGAATGAATTGTTGATGGACCTCAAATGCCCCTCTTGCGTTGCAACGCGTTCCGCCGTCTCCGGAGGGTGATCGTTGAAGCCGATTGCGCTGCGGAGAAAATTGGTGCCTAGACTGATGAATGCGGCTTGCTCCCGATTGTCCTCGCCGCAGCCGTGCCCGCCTGCGCTGGCCTCGTAGAAGTAAGCGGGATAGCCAAGAGCCTGCAGTTTTGCGGCCATCTTGCGCGCATGGCCCGGATGGACGCGGTCGTCGCGTTTCGTGGTGGCGATCAGGATAGGCGGATAGGGCTGTCCCGGCGCTGCGGCGTGATAGGCGGAGATTTCCTTCAGGAAAGCCCAATCGTGAACCTTGTCCGGATCGCCATATTCGTCGATCCAGCTCGCGCCCGCCAAGAGCTTGGTGTAGCGACGCATGTCGATAAGCGGTGCTGTGCAGAACAGAGCCCCGAAATGCTCAGGATAGCGGGTCAGCATGTTTGCGATCAGCAGGCCGCCATTTGAGCCACCCTCGGCGGCAATCCGCCTCGGCAGGGTGATGCCCCTTCGCACGAGGTCGGAGGCAACGGCGGCGAAATCGTCGTGGGCGAGACGCTTGCCCTCCCTGCGCCCGGCTTCGTGCCAGCGGGTGCCGAACTCGCCGCCGCCGCGGATGTTCGCCTCGACACACGTGCCACCGCGCTCGAGCCACAGCTTGCCCAGCGGGGAGTTGTAGTAGGGCAGGAATGATACGCCGAACCCGCCATAAGCGGAAAGGTGAATCGGAGCATCTCCGTTCCCGTTCGCCGGACCAACCTGCGTATAGGGGATCAGCTCATGATCGATAGAGACTGCCTCGTGGCGCGTGACCACCAGTCCGGATGCATCGAAATTCTCCGGGCTGCGCTTCAGGATTGCTGAAGCGCTGAGAGACGGCGCGGCATTCAGATCGAACAGCAAGAGCTGCGGCGGCGTGATCGGATCCTGAGCACAGATCAGGACCTCTCCATTGGTCTCGTGAACTGCCGCATCGAATGACCAGACGTCGACAGTACCTTCGGCGGGCAGGGTGTTCAGGACTCGGCGCGTCCATTCCTGGTGGCCGGGAGTGAACATCTCGAAACGCGGTGCGAGATTGACGAGGTAAGAGATAATGAGCTTCCCGTCATTCCAGAAGAATGACTGCATGGAGCGCCTTTCCCCTGGTTGAAACAGGGTCTCAAAACGGCGTCCGCCGGCGAGGAAAGTGGAAAGCGAGATGACGATCAGCGCGTCGGCGGGATGGGTGGTGCCTCCCACCGTCCAGGGCTTGCGCGGCCTTACCGCCAGCCAGTCGCCGAAGACCCGCCACGACGCGTCGCGAGGAAGATCGATCTGCCTCCTCGGCCCGCTCCTATCGCCGATCCAGCTGATCTTCTCGAAGAAGGCCGGCTGCTCGATGAACCAAAGGCGCTCGCTGCGGCCGGTGCGGTCCGAATGACCAGACACTTGGAAGCTTTCGAACCCGGCCTCGAAGATTGCCGGCGTGGTGAGGGGATCCGCGTCACGCTTCCACAGTCGAACTGTGCGCGCATAGCCGGAGCGGGTGGCCATGCCATTACCAAGCGCACTGGAAAGCAGAAGCGTGTCAGGGTCCAGCCAATTAACGTAGCCTTTGGCCTCGGGGAGGTTGAAGCCGTCGGCGACAAAGCTCAGAGAAATCAGGTCGAATTCGCGATGCACGACCGCGTCGCTGCCGCCGCGCGACAGGCGCAGAACGGCTCTTTCCCGTCTCTCCGGCTCGATGGACGCGCCGTCCCAGATCCAGTCCTCTCCGTCGCTAGCCGCGAGAGCATCCAGATCGAGCAGTAGCTCCCATTGGGGATCCGCCTTCATGTAGGCGGCAAGGGTGGTCCGGCGCCACAGTCCGCGTGGATTACCGTCATCTCGCCAGTAATTGTAGAGGTACTGACTACGGCGCGCGATCAGGGGAAGATTGTCGCGATTGTCGAAAATGGCTGTCAGAGCCGCGCGGTCGCGCTCGAACTGCGTTCCACCGAAGTGCTTCAGAGTCCTTGCCGATTGGCCGGCGGCCCAGGCAAGTGCCCGCTCGCCCTCTACATCTTCAAGCCAGACATAGGGATCGTCGTCGGGAGCATCAAGCGTTGGACGGACATCAAATGCGTTCATGTCCGGACAGCCTTCAGAAAGAAGGGATAGAGGCTTCCGTCGGCTCGGGAACGCTCAGTGTCGGTAGCGGCGCCCACATGTTCGAAAAGCGTGATCATTGATGAGTTCTTCCAGTCGGTGCGGCATCGCAGTGCTTTTGCGCATAGGGCCGCAACCTTCGTGCCAACTGGGAAAATCGTTTCGGAACAATGCGATCGCTCTGGAAGCGTTGTGTCACATGTCCGACATCGTCGAGAATCCGACAACGAGTGCTCCTCCTAATCACCGGATCAACCTCCGGCGCCAGTCGTGGACACTGTGCAGAACTCGAGAAGTGAAGCTCATTGGAGTGAACCTGGTTGACGCCCAACATCTTCGCTCTGGAGCGCTTCACGCACACGGATTCATGGCAGACACCATGATGCGATCGATGCTGTTAGAGACCAAGCTGGCTGCGCCTGTGAGTTTCAGCCGCCAGCTGGAAGCAGCGGAGTTCTGAGGAGAAGGGTGGGGGGCCCAAGCCCTGCCGCAATCTTGGCCTGCACCGTCCCCTTGATTGTTGTGGGTCAACGTCTGCCTGCCCGCTGAATTTGGCACGCCTTACACCTACGTCACGACCAAGACCTTCCTGTTGCACTTCGGCCTCGACACACTGCGGGATTTGCCCGATTTCGAGGCGATTGAGGTTGCCGCGCTGCTCAGCAAGGAGAAGCTGCTGGCGGGCGATACTCCCATCGGGCTGGTGAGTGGTGGAGGAGGTGAGGAGCGACACTCCAAGGCCAGGACGGGCTAGCGCAGCAGATACATGGAAGTAATCGCTTGATATGAGCGGTTGAGAGTCGAATCAGGGAACTATGCGATCACTATCGATAAGAGGTGGCAATATCGATCGTGATTGTATCGGGCCACTCTACGGCGAAGGAGGCGGCAACTTGTGTCTCCGACCCGAAACGATTACCTTGCGGCCATTATGAGCAAGCATTTGGCATCCGTCTTGACGACGTGAACGCGCCCTGCAGCGTACAGCTGGACGACGCGGCGCTGGCCGATTGCTTTGCGGATCTCGATTTGGCCAAGCAGCATCCCGCTCATGTCAGCGCCTTTCTCGGCGAGGTCCCTCTCGCCCAGCAAGTCGAGTTCGCAACCGCGCACCACATTCGCGGTCGACGAGATGAAGGCTTTTGCCGCCAAGTTCTCTGCCTGGTCCGGCGAAAGCTATCCGCTCGCCGCATAATGGCTGGACATGATAGCCGACGCCCGTCCCGAATGGCGGCGGCTTTTTCGTATTATATCGACCTGATCGACAAGATGCGGCGGAACAGGGGTCCACGTGCGATGCGGCCAAAGCGGATCCAGCTCTCGAGCGCGACTACGGGGTAGGTGTGGTCGCTGGAGCCGCGGCCGACCTCGACCTCGCGCCAGCCGGTCTTGCCGCGCAGGGTGACCAGCAGCCCTTGCCGTCAAAAATCTCGATCCAGCTGGCGCCATCGCTGTTGTCGTCGCGCATGACGTCGAGACCGACGATCTCGGAGCGCCGCAGGCCGCCGCCACAGCCCAGGAGCAAAATAGCGCGGTCGCGCAGGCCCTGAGGTCGTGGCCGAGCGTGGCGATCATCGCCAGCAGATCGTCGCCAGGACCGCCTCTTTCTGCCGCGGTGGCTTTGCGTGCTTGCGGCGAATGCCGGCAAGAACCTTATAGATATGCCGCTCCGCGCGGTCCAACGGCCGGCCGCGCTGGGTAAAGTTCCAGGCGAGGCCGGAAAGCCGCCGCTCGATGGTCGCAAACTAAAGGGCAGGGGCGCCACGCTTCGGATCGCCGGCGGCGGTGCCCGAGGCACAGGCGCTGATATTGAGCCTGATCACCTTCGAGCCCGGAGGCAGGGGATCGAAGCCAGCGCGCCGGCACCAGGAGGAAAAATGCCGCCAATCCTTGGGGTAGGCGTCGCGCGTGTTCTCCGAGGTGGCGTTGTAGCCCCTCGCGGTCTCGACCAGTTCCTGGACATGCGCCGGGACTCTTTGAGCCGGGTCTCCATCTCCTTGTAGAGCTTGTCAAGCTCGCCATCGACTGGCTTCAGGTCGTCGATTGAACATTGCGTCATCATAGGCTTTGTGCCTTGTTGTAGCAGGCATCGTCCGTTCGCGCGGCGGACACAGACATCACCGTCGCTGAGCCGAGAACGACGGTAAAAGAAAATGCACTCACTGACTTCATAACCAATCTCTTTTGCGGGTGATTTAGAAACGGACGCCGAGCTTGGCGCTGAACCCGTGTGTCTGGGCATCCGAGGCGATCTGTCCCTGATAGGCGATGCCGAACGTCGCGTTCTCGGTGATGTTTACGTCAAGCCCAGCTTCGAGCAGAGCTGCGTTCTTTGCGATCGGCACGCCCTTGATGGCGAAGGAGGAACCGCCAGCAAAGGCAAGAGCGGTATCCGGCCTGACGTCGCCGAAGGCGTGGCGCCAGCCAAGACCGCCGCGCGCGGTAGCAGTCACGGTGCCGAGGGTCAGTACCGTCGACGCACGCAGACCTAGCGTGGTAAACGCCGTGTCGCTCGAGCGATCCCCGCTCGACAAGGCGGCTGCGCCGCCATTCTCGGTGAAGCCATCGGCGTCAAAATTCACATAAGCGAGATTAGCGTAGGGCTCGAAGGAAGCCGAAGCCGTATTGATACGGTAGCCGAGCTCGCCAAAGGCCTGGAACGTGCCGGCGTCGTAATCGGCCGAAAGGCTGTCGGCGAAGCCTGGAAAGACCACGGACCTGCCGGTCTCGATGCTGTGCCAGGTATAGGCAAGGCCGGAACGAAAACCGAGATTGCCGTTCTGCGTGCCGGCAAAAAGACCGAGATGGTAATTCTCGCTCGAGCCCGACGACGCGCGATCGTCCGCCTCCAAGGAGGTATGGCTGTAGCCGCTGATGAGGCCGAGCCGCCAGCTTTCGCCGACAGCCGCGTCACCGCCAGCCAGAAAGCCGCCTGTCGAGTGATCGAGACCGGCGGCATTGCCGTCGCTGTCGAGATGACCCCAGGCGCCGAAGCCACGGCCCCATACGGCGAAATTCTCACTCGTTGCCGGGGCCAGTTCCAGACCACCCAGCCCATAAGTCATCACCGGAACGCTGGAGGCACCGACGCCGTCGAACGCCGCACGGATCCGTTCGCTCGCGGCATCGCGTACAGAATGACTGTCCTCGATGAGGCCGCTATGAATGGAAGCATGAACCTCGCCTGATAGCATATCGAAAGCGTTGCGGGCTTCCGGCGCCGTCAGGAACAGGATGTTGTCCTGGATCGGATTACCGCTTCCAAGCGCCTGAGCCGCTGCGGCGACCGAGCGTTGATTGAAGGTGCTGGCTACATCGGCAAACGCCGTCGATGTGCGGCTGATATCGAGATAGACATTGTTGGCATCGTAGACGAGCTGGAAATCGACGAAGGGCGTCGCGTCTGTCGCCAGAGCCCCCGTCAGCCCGCCATAGGTGCCGCTTACGCCGCCTGCTGCGGAGAGCAGAGTATATCGGGCATCGACCGATAGCGTTCCCTGCCGCAGCAGCTCGATCTGCGCGCCGCTGTCGATCGCCGCTGCTCCGCCAACATCGATGAGATCGGACGACCTTGCGAGGTCGACCTGATAGATCGATCCGGACTGCTGCGCGAAATCGCCCGTGACAGTCAGTGTGGTGACGATCCTGCTCGGATCGGTCGCACTGCCAGGAGCGACCGTGCCGCCCTCGGAAATGGTGACCGCACCGTAGGTGCCGCCGCCTGCGACGACACCGCCGCTGTTTGCGATAGCCGTGCCCCCGATCTGCCCGTCATTCCCGAGAAAGCCGGACGTGGTCGCATCATGGGAAAGCACACCTGTATCGGCAAGCAGCAATCCCGCGCCGGAACCGACCGTCGTCATGCCGGAAAAATTGTTCTTTCCGCTCAGCGTTTGCACGCCACCGGCAACGAATAGTTTGCCGCCCATATTATTGTTATCAACGTCGAGGTCGTTGATGCTGCCGGCGAACGTGTCGTTCGAATCCGTTAGCACCAGGGTACGCTTGCCCAGTTCGACCGTTCCGCTGCCACTCAGGCTACGAATACGGGCATCGTTGTAGGCGTCGGAGATTCCCCAATAGTCGCTGCCATTTCCATGTTCGGAGATATCGAACGTGCCGTCTGCAACGACTTTCGCTGACCGTTGGATGTTGCCGAGCCCCGCAAGCGAGAGATAGGCATCCTGAGCAATATTCGTCTCGCCGGTGTAGGTGTTGACATTCGTCATCCGGACCACCGTCTTTGTATCAAGCGTCAGCGATCCGGAGCCGGAGACGACACCCGCTATGCCGAACCCGCCCTCATTCCCCATGCTCGTCGTGATCCTGCTCAGACCGGTCCCTTCGGGTGCGGATGAATCGGTAGAGAAGTTGCTGGCAGTGACGAAATGTGACGTATAAGCGGTATACTTCTTCTCCAGATCGAAAATGACCGATCTGTTTTTGAAGAAGTCAAGACCGGCAACAAAACTGGTCTGGTCATTGGGTTGTTCCGTCGTGCCGCTGGTGTAGGTGAAGTCGATATTGTCCAGCCTTACCGGATCGCCATCCGTTCCTGCGATTGTAACGCTCGGGATGTTGCCCGATGCGCTTACGATCTCGCGTTGCTCATTTCTCCGAACATTTTTAAGTTTGACGCCCGCATCCTGAAATTGCTTCAGCATCGCATCACTGATCTCCAGACTGCCACCGCCCGGTGTGCCGGTGTCGAGCAATACCGCGGTCTTGTTGGGGTCGGTGATTGGTGGGGCTCCATCCTTAACCGTGTACTGCAGATTGTAGCTGCCTTCGTATTCGGTCGAGGCATTGGCGCCAGAGCCAGGAAAATTCTGATAAGAATCCTGATCTTTTTCCTCGGGTTCTCCCCATGGCATGGCATTAGTATATTGGGCCCGGAGGCTTGGATTGAGGTTGACAATCGTGCAGGGGGAACAGCCAGGCGTTTGGTCGCTCTCGGAATCCGGATTCACATTGGCGGAGACCACGTAGCCAGACCTGGTGACACTGCCCATCATGCCCCAGACACTTGTCTTGCCAAGAAAATCGCCGGCCCCGAATGTACCTGCGAAATCGCCGCCTTCGTCTGCCATCTTGCCAGCGGTCATTTTCGCCCGCTGCTCCTTATCGGCGTGATAAGGTTCTTGGAGATCCTGACCATACATATCTTTAAGTCCATCCGTCACGGATCCCGGCGTGCACTTAAGATTGTTGTCCTTGCAATACGCATGGGTATAGACAAAATCGAGAATGCGAGCAGCCCGGTATTTCTTATCGCTTACAGACGGCCCGTCGATTGTTATCTTTTGATCTGGATCGACATATGTAAATTTATCAATTTCCACGTTCTGAAGCTTATTACCATACGTTCCGTCCCCGTACGTATATACGTAAGGCGTGTCGGCAATCGGGCGGACCCCGGTCACCTCTGACCCGATCTGCGTGTTGAGCTGGTCCGAGCCCGTGTCGAATACGTATCGCTGCGCGTTGCCATTGTTGATCTTGGCCCAGATGCCCAGGCGGTCATGGCCTTCCCCGACATACTCCAGCGGGATCGAAATCGGGTCGTCGGCCAACGCTTCTCCAGTTGGAAATGCTACCAGACCCACCCCGAGAGACACAGCCGGCAGGAATACCGTCGTCATCGCGGTGGTTGCCGCCAGAAAGTTCTTTGTCCTGAAACAAGCCTGCATACCTGGTCCTCGAAAAAGTCTCGCAAACTGATTGTTCATTGGAACGGCCTCCTGAATTGTTTAACGAGACCCTTTATGGCGGCCCTGGCTGACAACAGCCTGAAAGCTGCAAGCGGCCTGCGAGAATGGGGCGATCCTGAATGACGACAGGTGCTGTCAACAATGGATGAGTGCTCGGCCTGAAAGCTGAGCACGCTTTATGCTCAGGCTGCTGACAAGGCCAAAGCAGCGTAAGTGCGGAGTGAAATCCAAGGTCCACATGGGTCGTCGCGCTTCCCGTGCGCCTGGGAAGGCGCCGGCCCGGCCAAGCTTTCCCAGATCGTCCGGATGGCGCACAAGATACCGGTTCAGGTCGATCGAGATGGAGGCCGAGGCGTATGCCAAGGCGGTCGACTGCCTGACGAAAGATCAGAATGCGTCGCTGGCGCTCTACGATTTCCGCCGGCAGCGAGCTCAGCTCCTGCCGGGCATCCGTGTTTACTGGCGACGAGACACAAGATGTGCCCAAATTGCCACCAGACCGTCACCTGCGATGAGTTTCGGCAACTGATTTTGTCCTTTCAATCGTCGCCACTTCCTGGCCGCGGCCAACATGGGCCACTCGAAGGCAGCAGACTGGCGGCTATATGGACGGGCTGTGAGCCCGCACCGGAGACATTGGCGAAATCTACGATCTCTATAGCAACGTCAAGGAGAAGCGCGAGGTGTTGCAGATGTGGTCAAATCACATCGAATGGCTGATCAAGCAGGCTGCGGATGACGCTCTGGCGGCGTAGCTGCTGGCATGGGCGGAAGATGC
>NZ_RZQG01000239.1:0-7248 GCF_003998635.1 Mesorhizobium sp. M7D.F.Ca.US.004.03.1.1 | reverse complement strand
CGCCTATCTCGAACGCCACGGCACGCCCGCCTCCCCCGATGCGCTCGATGGCCACCAGGCGGTGGGCTTCGTCTCGTCGCGTACCGGCGAGACCCTTCCGTTCGAATTCACCGTCGCCGGCAAGACCGTTGAGGTCAGGCTGACGGGGCGCGTCGCGGCCAACAATTCCGACACCGCCGCCGATCTGGCGCGGCTTGGCCTCGGCCTCATCCAGGCGCCGCGCTATCGTTTCGAGAAGGATCTGGCCGATGGGACGCTGGTCGAGGTGCTGGCCGACTACCCGCCATCGCCGACGCCACTGTCGGCGCTCTACCCGCAGAACAGGCAGCTGTCGCCACGCCTTCGCGTCTTCCTCGACTGGGCATCGCGCATCTTCGCCGAGGCGGATCTTTAGAGCAGGTCCATTAAAGGCTGCTGACGGCGGCTTTCGCGGGCGTCCCGGCCCGGGCTGACGACCTAATCGTGCTTAGCGAGAACGCGGCGGACCGTGGAGGGATGGACCTCGAACAGGCGGGCCGGCCTCGGACACGCTCGCCGACATTGGTCACTCCTGCCATTTGTCTTCGTATTGCGCTCAGCTGAGTTCTTGGGCGAGTCCGATGAGAAGCCCTCCAGGCCCACGGATGTAGCAGAGCCGATACGCGTCTAGATACTGCACGACTTCACCGACGAGCTGCGCGCCGCGCCTGCGGAGCCTTTCAAGCGTCTCGTCGATGTCGTCCACAGTGAACATGACCCGGAGGTAGCCTAGGGCGTTGACCGGGGCGTTCCGGTGATCTTCGACGACAGGCGGCGTGAGGAAACGGGAGAGCTCGAGCCGGCTGTGGCCGTCCGGCGTGCGCATCATGGCAATCTCGACATGCTGATCGCCCAGTCCAGTGACACGTCCGGCCCACTCTCCTTCGATCGTGGCCCGCCCTTCGAGCTCGAGGCCGAGATCGCGAAAGAAATCAATCGTCCCTCCGAGGTCTTCGACGACGATTCCAACGTTGTCCATCCGCTTGAGCGCCATATTTCCAATCTCCAGGGTGTCGTTCCAATCTACAAGGTGTCGCCCAGTCTAACAACGGACGCTTGAGGTGCCCCCAACACCGATTGATGATGACATGTGGACGTGCGGTCGTGTCCACATGCCCACAATTCTGCGAGCCGTGATAGCCACCGGCCGAACAGAAATGCCAGCATTAGGCTGATGCTGAAACTTCCCGCCAGCCTGGAAGGGCAAATTTAAGCGTTTGCTACTAGATTCGGCGGACGGGCTATTGTTCAGGAGAGGTATTCGGGTCGAATTGGTTACAACGGAACTCAGTCTCGGCCGCGTGAGACAGGCCGTTTTTTCTTCCGCCAATTTGCCGGCGGCGATTGCTTTTGTCGTGCTTTTGGTCTGCGCCGTCTTTGCCGACCAGCAGAACAGCAGGGTCTCGGATCAGCTGGCGCGCGCCGATGTGCTGGCCAAGGTCAACATCATCCGCGCCAAGCTCGAAGGCAACATAGGCGGAAATCTCCAGCTTGTTCAGGGGCTTGTCTCGGCCATCGTTACGGAGCCCTATATGGGCCAGCAGAGATTTGCCTCGCTCGCGGGCAATCTGTTCCAGCAGAAATCGCAATTGCGCAACATCGCCGGCGCGCCCGACCTCGTCATCTCGCTGATGTACCCGATGCAAGGCAACGAGAAGGCGATCGGGCTCGACTATCGCAAGAACGAGGCCCAACGCATGGCAGCGCTTCGGGCGCGCGACCAGCACGTGCTGGTGTTTGCCGGGCCGGTCGATCTGGCGCAAGGCGGGCGCGGCTTCATCGGGCGCATTCCGGTCTTCGTGCCGACGGCGGGCGGCGGCAGCCGCTTCTGGGGCATCGTCTCGGCAGTGGTCGATGTCGACCGGCTCTACGCGGCGAGCGGGCTGACCAACTCGGAACTCGACATCGATGTCGCGCTCACCGGCGCGGATGCGCTCGGCGGCGGCGGCAAACGTTTCTTTGGCGGCGACAATGTCGTGGCCGGCAACCCCGTGTCTGCCGATGTGCAGCTGCCTTCAGGCTCCTGGCGGATTTCGGCCATACCCAAGGGTGGCTGGCCGGCCGCTCCGAAGAATGAGTGGCTGCTGAGGGCGCTCATGGCGCTCGCTGGCGCGCTGGTGGTGCTGCCTATCCTCGTTGCCGGGCGGCTGTTCGGTGAAAGGCAGAAACACTATGCCGAGCTGAGACGCCTGTCCGGGCGCCTGGAGCTGGCGCTGGAAGCCTCGGGCATCGGCGTTTGGGAACACGACCTCGCCACCAACGAAATGGTGTGGGATGACCGCGTCAACGAAATCTACGGCAAGCCAGCCGACGGCAAGCCACGCGGTTATGATGACTGGGCGCAGACCATCCATCCCGAAGACATCGAGCGGGCCAAGCGGGACTTCGATTCGGCCGCTGCGAAAAAAGGCCTCTACTCCTCACAATACCGGCTCCTGCGCCCCGACGGCACGGTCCGCCATGTGCGCACGCGCGCCAGTTTCTTCCAGGATATCGACGGCACGCCAAAGCTGATCGGCGCCGAATGGGACGTGACCAGCGACGTGCTGCTCAACGAGACCCTTGTGCGCGAGCGCCAATTGACGGAATCGAAGAACGCCGAGCTTAATCTTGCCAAGGCGCATATCGAGCATGCGGCACTGCACGATTCGCTCACTGGCCTGCCCAATCGCCGCTATCTCGATGAGCTGCTGGCCGAAAATGGCGAACCCGACCGCCACACGGCGCTGCTGCATCTCGACCTCGACCGCTTCAAGCAAATCAACGACACGCTCGGCCACGCCGCCGGCGATGCCATGCTGATGCATGCCTCGAATGTCATCAAGGCCAATGCGGACGCAGCCGATTTCGTTGCGCGCATCGGCGGCGACGAGTTCGTCGTGGTGAGCCATGGGCTTGACGACGACCAGCTCTCGGCGCTCGCCGACCGCATCATCGAGGCGATGCGCCAGCCTGTCGACTATCGCGGCCATCCGTGCCGGTTCGGAGTGAGTATCGGCATTGCCGCCAACAGTGGCGTCGATGCCAGGCAACTGCTCGTCAACGCCGATCTCGCGCTCTACCGGGCGAAAAGCCGAGGCCGCAACCGCTACGAGTTCTTCAACGAAGAGCTGCAGAGCGAGATCGTGCGGACCAAGCAGATCGCCGATGAGATCCTGGGCGGGCTGGAGCGGAACGAATTCATCGCCTACTACCAGCCGCAGTTCGACGCCAGGACGCTCGAGATCGTCGGCGTCGAGGCGTTGTCGCGCTGGAAGCATCCGCAACGCGGCATCCTGGCCCCCGACGCCTACCTGAAGGTGGCCGAAGAGCTCAATGTCGTGGCGTTGATCGACCGCATCGTCCTCAAACACGCGCTGGAGAATTTCGAGCGTTGGGCGCACAGCCATCTCAACATCCCGCGCGTGTCGGTCAACGTCTCGGCCAGGCGCCTGGAGGACAAGGACTTGATCGAGGGCCTGCGCAAGCTCGCCATCAAGCCGGGAACCGTATCGTTCGAGCTGGTGGAGTCCATCTTCCTCGACGAGAACGATGATCTGGTCACCTGGAACATCGAGCACATCAAGGATCTCGGCATCGATATCGAGATCGACGATTTCGGCACCGGCTATGCCTCGATCGTCTCGCTGCTCAAGCTGCGGCCGCGCCGCCTCAAGATCGACCGCCAACTGATCACGCCCATCACCGGCTCGATGGCGCAGCGGCACCTGGTGGCGTCGATCATCGAGATCGGCAAATCGCTCGGCATCGAGGTGGTTGCCGAAGGCGTTGAGACGATGGAGCATGCACGCATCCTGAAAGAGCTCGGCTGCGATATCCTGCAAGGCTACTTTTTTGGCCGCCCGATGGAGGCCAAGGCCTTCAAGGCTTTCGCCCAGTCGCGCAAATGGCTAGCCGCGGGCTAATTTGTCCGCTTCGCGCCGATCGCCATCGAGAAACTCGTCCAAGATCCGACCGTATTTCATAAAACCCTTCGCACTGTTTGCGATTATGGTGGGTGCTCAAAGAGTCTCCGCGCTTGAGGTTCCCCAGTATGGACAGACTGGCATGCGACCGGATGTTCGTCGCGGTCATTGAGCGCCGCAGCCTGTCCGGCGCGGCGCAAAAGCTCGGCGTGAGTTCGGGCCAGGCGTCCAAGCTGGTTTCCCGGCTCGAGGAAGAACTGGGCGTGCAGTTGCTCCACCGCACGACCCGCTCCGTATCGCCCACGGAAGCCGGCCGCGCCTATTTCGAGCGGATCAAAGGCCTGCTCGAAGAAATGGACGAACTCGATTCCACCATCCGCAGCGCTTCTGGGGAACCGCGGGGGCGGCTGGTCATGTCCGTGCCGATTACTTTTGGCACCCAGGTCCTTGCGCCGCTTTTGGCCGAATTCGCGCGGGCGCATCCGCTGATCGAGCTCGACGTGTCGTTCTCCGATCGCATGGTCAATCTGGTGGAGGAAGGTTTCGACCTTGCCTTGCGCATCGGCACCTTGCGCGACAGCAGCCTCATTGCGCGAAAGCTTTGCCCGATCCGGCTGGTGACGACGGCAGCATCATCCTATCTCACGGCATTTGGTGCTCCGGATCGTCCCGAGGACGTTGCCGGACACGCCTGCATTCTCGACACCAACTTCGCCGACGGGGCCAGCTGGCGTTTTGCCCACGGCTTGACGGTGCCAATCCGCGGCCGGCTGCGCTTTTCCAACGCCGAGGCCTGTGCGGCCGCGGCTGCGATCGGTCTGGGTCTGGTGCAGGGTCCGAGCTTCGTCGCCGGCGAGCGCATTCGGAGCGGCCAGCTCATTCCGGTGCTGGCGACCACGAGGCCGACCCGATGGCTCTCTGGGCCGTCTACACCACCGGCCGGCACCTGGCGGCCAAGGTGCGGGTGATGGTGGATTTCCTGGTCTCGCATTTCCAGGACAGCCCGCCCTGGGACCAAGGTTGGTAGACTTTCCATTTTGGAAGAAATCTTCTGCAATTTTGCTGGATAATAATCGATCCGGAACAGATGCATATTCCCGTCATCGCCGCAGGGCAAAGCTGACAGGAGCACAGAACATGACACTCGCAATCATCGGTACCGGCAATATGGCCAAAGGCCTCGCCACGGTCTTTTCACGCGCCCGGCAACGCCGTCGTCTTCGGTTCGCGCGATCCCTCGGAGGCCGCTTCGGTCGCCGCTGGCTTTAGCGGCACCGTCTCCGCCGCCTCGATCCCGGATGCCGTGGCCAAGGCCGACATCATCTTCCTCGCCGTGCCGTACAGCGCCGCGGCCGAAGTGGTGAAGGCGGCTGGCGACCTGGCGGGCAAGATCGTCGTTGACCTGACCAATCCCATGAAGGCCGATTTTTCCGGCCTGGCCATCGGCTTTTCGACCAGCGCCGCGGAAGAAATCGCGCGGCTCGCCCCGCGGGCCAAGGTGGTTAAAGGCTTCAATACGCTGTTTGCCTCGGTGCTGCAGAATGGCGGCCAGGTCGCCGACATCCCGGCAACGGTACTGCTCGCAGGCGACGACGCCGACGCTGTCACCGAGGTCGAGGCGCTGGTGAATTCAGCCGGCCTCAAGGCCATCGTCGCCGGTCCCCTGGCAGCGTCGCGCAACATTGAAGCCGTGGCCGCTCTCAACATTGGGCTCGGCTATGGCCAGGGCAAAGGCACCAATATCGCTCCGACCTGGGTCGGCATCTAATAACCCAGGCACTCATCGCTCCCCGGCGACGATGGCCGGAGAGCGACATAAGGCAACAAATAGCAAGCCGCGACGCGTCACTTGATATCGCCCAAGTGACGCGCCGCTGCACCCGTGGACAATCCCCCGGCGATTGCGGTGAAGGACGAAGACTATGCTCATTGAAGGAAAATGGACGGCCAACTGGCAGCCGGTGCAGGCCACCGATGCCAAAGGCGGCTTCGTTAGGCAGATTTCCGGCTTTCGCAACTGGGTGACGCCCGACGGCAGCGCCGGGCCGACGGGTGATGCGGGCTTCGCCGCCGAAGCGGGCCGCTATCATCTCTATGTCGCGCTCATCTGCCCCTGGGCATCCCGCACGCTGATCGCGCGCAAGCTCAAGCGGCTCGAGGACGCCATTTCCGTCAGCATCGTCAACCCTCACCTGGATGATGAAGGCTGGGCGTTCGGCGGCTATCCCGGCACTGGACCGGACGACATAAACGGTGCCCGCCATCTGCATGAAATCTACACCAGGGCCGACCCGCTCTATACCGGGCGGGCCACCGTGCCGGTGCTTTGGGACAAACAGCTGGGCACCATCGTCAACAATGAGAGCGCTGACATCGTGCGCATGTTCAATTCAGGCTTCGGTGACCTCGCCAGCGGGCCGGATCTCTATCCTGCACCGCTGCGGGCCGAGATCGACGCGCTCAACGCCGATATCTATCCGCGGCTCAACAACGGCGTCTATCGCGCCGGCTTCGCCACCACTCAGATCGCCTACGAAGAAGCCTTCGACGATGTGTTCTCGATGCTGGAGATCCTTGAGGCCCGGCTCGGCAAAGGTGGCCCCTTCCTCCTCGGCAACGCCCTTACCGAGGCCGACATCAGGCTGTTCGTCACGCTGGTACGGTTTGATGCCGCCTATCATGGCCTGTTCAAATGCAATCTGCGGCGCCTGGTCGACTATCCGGCGCTGAGTGCCTATCTGGCCGCGATTCTGGCCGTGTCGGGCGTCGCTGAGACCGTCAGCATCGAGCACATCAAGGCCGGCTACTATTCGATCAAGGCTCTCAACCCTAACGGCATCGTGCCGAAAGGGCCCGACCTGCCGGGCCTCGCACCCGTCTCCGTGACAGGCCAGCACTGATGGATCGCGGCCTGGTCATTCTTTTGCACGGCGTCGGCAGCAACGGCGCCAATATGGCAGCGCTTGGGCGGGCGCTGGCACCCGCACTGCCCAGCTTCGTCTTCGAAAGCCCCGATGCGCCAGGCGGCAGCGGCCCGCGCCGTGAGTGGTTTAGCGTCATCGGCGTTACCGAGGTCAATCGGCCGGAGCGCGTCGTTGCGGCGCGGCCCGGCTTTGACGCGGTCATCGCCAATCTGATCGAGCAACATGGATTTTCGAATGCCGTTGACCGCGTTGTGCTACTGGGGTTTTCCCAAGGCTCCATCATGGCGCTCGACGCACTGGCCAGCGGGCGCGGGCCTGTCGGGGCGGTGGTCGCTTTCTCGGGGCGGCTGGCGTCCCCAGCGCCGCTTGTCCCTGCAACCGGCGCCCCATTGCTCCTGATT
>NZ_RZQG01000238.1:0-7284 GCF_003998635.1 Mesorhizobium sp. M7D.F.Ca.US.004.03.1.1 | reverse complement strand
CATTGGACACGGTTCCTTGCGGCCTTTTCGGCGACGGAACTCGCCAGCACCGAGAGCAGAAGGATGACGCCGGAAGCAACCGGCTGCCAGTAGCTCGACACATGCAGGACGAAGACCAGATTGCCGATGAGGGTCAGCACGAAGGCGCCGATCAGGGTGCCGGCCAGATGCCCGCGGCCGCCGAACAGGCTGACACCGCCGATGACCGCCGCCGCCACCGAAGGCAGGATGTAGTCCTTGCCGATGGTCGGGGAGCCGGCGCCGGTCTGTGTCGTCAGGTAGAGCGCCGCACCCGCCGCGAACAGGCCTGAGAGACCGTAGGTGATGACATTGACCCGGGTGATCGAGACGCCCGACAGGAAGGCCGACTTTTCGTTGGAGCCCGTCGCCTGGATGGTGACGCCGACGCGCGTCGCCCGGAACCACCACCAGAACAGCAAAAGTGCCAGCAGCATCCAGACCGGGCTGGTCAGGCCGAACAGCTGGGCATAACCGAAGCCGACCCACCAGCCGGGAACGCTGCCGCCATCGGTCGGCAGGATGATCATGGCGACGCCGTTGAGGATCGACCAGGTGGCGAGCGTAACCAGGAAGGGCTGCAGTTTCAGCAGTGAGATCAGCAGGCCGTTGAGCGCGCCGATCAGGAAGCCGAGGGCCAGAATGGCCAGGGTCCACAGAGCGACGGTCGACGGGTCGTCGGTGAAGCGCGTTGCCGCGATCACCGTGCCGAGGCTGATCATGCCGCCGATCGACAGGTCGATGCCGCCGCGCACCAGCACGATGGTCTGGCCGGTTGCCGCCAGCATCAGCGTCATCGCCGCCGCCGTGTCGAGGTTGATCTCGTCCAGCGAGAAGACGCCGGATTGCAGGCTGCCATAGATGGCAACGATCAGGGCCAGCATCAGGCAGGCGACCAGGAACGGCGCGCGGTCGAGCGCGCGGCCGCGCCAATCGATGCCTGGCCTGGCGGGTTTCATTTCGGCTGGCCTTTGCGCCATCTCAACAGGTCTCTCCGCGACTGACATCACCATGCCTCAGGCCGCCTCGCTTTCAAGCATGGCGGCGCGCAAAATGCTTGCCTCCGAGATACGGTCACCCTCCAGCGTGGCTGCGATACCGCCGTTGCGCATCACCAGCACGCGGTCGGCGACGTGGACGAGTTTCGGCATGTCGCTGGAATGGAACAGGATCGCATAGCCCTTGGCCGCGAGATCCCGCATCAGCTGGAATATCTCCCCCTTGGTACCGACATCGACGCCGCGCGTCGGGTCGTAGAGCAAGAGCACGCGCGCTTGCGTGAGCAGCATCTTGCCGAAGATCACCTTCTGCTGGTTGCCGCCGGACAGCGTGCCGGCAAGCTGCTCCGGCGTGCCGGCCTTGATGCGCAGGAAATCGACCATCTCCTTGACCAGGGCAGCTTCCTTTTGTCGGCTCAGCAAGCCATTTTCGGTGAAGCGCTTGATGACCGACAGGGTCAGGTTCTCGCGCACGCTCTTGGTCAAAAGCAGGCCCTGCCCGCGCCGGTCCTCGGGCACCAGCGCGATGCCGTCCTTGCCGGTCAGCGCCTGGCGCGGATTGCCGATCGAAACCGGCTTGCCCCACAGTTCGACGGTGCCGCTCGCCTTGCTGGCGCCGAACAGCGACTGGAACAGTTCGCGCTGGCCGTGGCCTTGCAGCCCGCCGACGCCGAGCACCTCGCCCTCGCGCAGCGCAAAATCGACGCCGGAGAGCCGGCTGCCGCTGGAAAAGCCCTTGACCTTCAGCGCAATGCGATCGGTCGCGGTGGCAATACGTTCGGGATAGAGCCGGTCGAGATGCCTGCCGATCATCTGGGTGACGATCTCGTTGTCGGACACGGCATTGGCCTCATGCACGGCGATGGTGCTGCCATTGCGGAAGATGGTCAGCCGGTCGGCGATGGCGCGCACCTCGGCCATGCGGTGCGAGATGAAGATGACCAGCCTGCCCTCGGCGGCCAGTTGCCGGGTGAGCTTGAGCAGCCACTCGGCTTCGCGCGCGGGCAGCGCCGAGGTCGCCTCATCTAGGATCAGGATGCGCGGATCCTTGGCCAGGCCCTTGGCGATCTCGACGATCTGCCGTTCGGCCAATGTCAGCCGGCGCAACTCCTGCTCGGGGCGCAGCGCCGGGAACTTGTACTTGTCGAGAAGCGCCAGCGTCTTGCGGCGCATCTCTGCGCGATTGACGGTGCTCAGGAGCGTCCTTGGTTCGTGGCGAAACCAGATGTTCTGCTCGACGCTCAGATCAGGGATCAGCGACAGTTCCTGGAAGACGGCGGCGATGCCGCGCGCCTGGGCAGCATCCGGATTTGCGGGACGATAGTCCTGGCCGTCGACCAGGATCGAGCCGCCATCATGCCGAACCGCGCCGGACAGGATCTGGATGAAGGTGCTCTTTCCCGCGCCATTCTCGCCGAGCAGTGCGTGCACCTCGCCGGCGCGGGCACTGAATGTCGCCTCGCTCAGCGCGACAATGCCGCCATAGCGTTTGGACAGGCCTTTGACGGTGACGAGGTCCATGAATGCGCCTTCGAAAAACTCTCCCGACATCTTGCGATGCCGGGAGACAGGGTCGTGGTCACAGGATGTTACTTGCTGCCAGCGGCTTCCGCAGCGGTGATCTCGACCCAGTCGGGCGTGATCGGCAGCGTCAGGCCGGGCGCCTGGTCGGGGAAGGCATTCTCGCCGACCGCGATCTTGATCATCTTGGTGCCCGGATAAAGCTTGGACTCGAAGGGATCGGTGGTGACGAAGTCGCCCTTGACCGAGATCGAGCGTTCGGCCGGCTTCTTGCCGGTGTCGAGAATATCGACCGCCAGCCTGATCGCTTCCGAAGAGAGATAGGCCGGGTTCGAGCCGAGGATACACTTGGCGCCTTTAGTCTGCGCGCAGGTAAGGGCGGCTACATTGTAGGAGAAGCCGACGACCGGGACGATCGGCCGGCCGGCATCCTTGAGCGCCTGGATGGCGCCCGATCCGTAGCCTTGCGTCATGATGCCGTCGATCTGCGGATTGGCGGCAAGCAAGGCGGCGACCCCCGACTGCTCCGGTCCAAGCGCGTAATTGCCGTTGTAGTAGCCGACCACCTTGATGTCGGGATATTTGGCCAGCACCTTCTCATAGCCCTGCTGCAATTGAGCCGAGATCGGCGCGCCGGCGAGGCCACGGTCGAGGATGATGTTGCCCTTGCCGCCAAGCTGCGTGGCCATCCACTCGGCCATGACGGAGGGGATGCGGTCCCAGTCGGAGGCGACGGCATAGGCGCAGGGCTCGGTCACCACCTGGTCGAAGCTGATGACGACAATGCCGGCGTCACAGGCCTTCTTGATGGTCGGGTTCAAGGCCGAGTCCGAGCCGGCATCGACGAGGATGGCGTCCGGCTTCTGGCGGATGATATTGTTGAGCGAGTTGATCTGCGCCTGAACGGTGTTCTCGACATTCTCGATCTTGAGGTCGACGCGGCCCTTCAGCGGTCCCTTGTTGACCGAAACGGTGGCGACGCGCTCCATCTGCTGGCGCCAGTCATTGCCGACGAAATTGTTCGAGAGGTAGATGGTGTAGGGCTTCTTGTCCTCCGCGCGGCTCGGCGCCGTGCTGATGGCGATTGCAGACATGGCAAGAGCTGCCAATCCTATGCAAACTGTCTTCAGTTTCATGGTCTCTCCTCCTTCGTGTTTCCTGCATCAGCCAGCGACGGACTTCGCCATCTTGGTGGGTGCTGCACCTAAATTGATACCGGTACCAATACGCCTTGTCAATTTAAGCCAAGGCGCATTGGGGAGCTTCGAGGCGACCATTCGCCGCCGATTGGCAGACGTCGCTCATTTCGCGCCGGCGGCCTCGGCAGGGGTGATTTCAACCCAGTCCGGGCTGACCGGAAGAAACAGACCGGGAGCCATGTCCGGAAAGGCGTTCTTGCCAACCTCGATCTTCTGCATGGCCGCATCGGGGTACAATTCCGACGCGATCGGATCGGTGGTGAGGAAGGCATTGCGCAGCAGGATCTTCTTTTCGGCCGGCTTCTTGCCGTCGAGGATCTCGACCGCCAGCTTCAGGGCCTCGGCCGACAGGTAGGCCGGGTTGGGCGCCAGGATGCACTGGGCGCCTTGCGTCTGGGCACAGGTCGTCGTCGTCAGGTTGAAGGGACTGCCGGTGATCGGAACGATCGGACGGCCGGCATCCTGCAGCGCCTTGATCGCTCCGGCGCCGTAGCCCTGGACGAAGATGGCGTCGACTTGCGGGTGGGCCGCCAGCAGGCTGGCGACACCGGCCTGCTCCGGTCCCAGCGCATAGTCGCCGTTGAAATAGCCGACCACTTCAATGCCGGGGTATTTCTTGATGACCTCCTCGAACCCACCCTGCAGCTGGGCGGAGATCGGAGCGCCGGCAAGCCCGCGGTCGACGAGGATCTTGCCCTTGCCGCCGAGTTTCTTGACCAGCCATTCGGCCTCCACGCGCGGCGCCCGGCCCCAATCGGACTCCATCGTGTAGGCGCAGGGCGCGCTGACGATCTGATCGAAGGCGATGATCAGAATGCCGGCATCGCAAGCCTTCTGGATCGTCGGGTTGAGCGCTTCGCCGGAGCCCGCATCGATGATGATGGCGTCGGGCTTGTTGCGAATGATGTTGTTGAGGGAATTGATCTGCGCCTGGACCGTGGTCTCGACCACTTCGACCTTGAGGTCGACACGGCCGGCCAGCGGCGGTTTTTTGACCGCGATGTCGGCGCTGCGCAGCATCTGCTGGCGCCAGTCGTTGCCGACGAAATTGTTGGAGAGATAGATGGTGTAAGGCTTCTTGTCCTGTGCGTTGGCCGGCACGGCATCGATCGACAGCAACGTCGTCGCGATCACCGCAAGGCCGGCGAAAAATGCGCCTGCTTTCATGACTTCCTCCTCCCGTGTTGTTGTCGGCCGCGCGAGCGCCGCCGCCTATTCAAGTGCCTTCCAGGCACGCCCCCTTATGGACAGACTTTGTTTTGTGCATGCCGTTACCCCGGAACCGCTGCGCACATTTGGGCGACATGCCCCAGGCAAATGCTCGACAGCGGATGTGGTCGCGCATCCACGTTCGATCGTGGTTTTCGACGCGGTCTTCATCCTAGCTATGATGCTATTATAATTTTATAAAACTGTCCATGGGCGCGACTGGGAAATCCGTGCGGACAATCGCGCCGATCGGGCCCGCCGATCGATCGGGTTCAGGCCAGATCGTTCGGCGCGTCGTAGCTGATGCTGAAGAGATCGGCCGGATGCCGCGCGATGGTGAACTCGATGCTCTGCTGGTCGGCCGACTGATAGAGCATCTCCACGCTCAGGACCGCACTGCCAAGAGCGACGCCGAGGTCTTCCGCGATGGCCTCGTCGGCGATCTCGGCGCGGACCGTGACATGCGCGACGTCCAGCCGCAGGCCGAGATGCCGTTGCACCGAGCGAAAGATCAGCACGTCGGAAAAATCGTCCCGCTTCAGCTTCGCTCCGACAGCAGGCGGGAAATAGCTGGTGATCTGCGCCTTCTTCTGCTCGCCCACCGACAGGATGCCGCGCAGGCAGTAGCCCGCCTCGTCCTTGGCCATGCCGAAATGGCGCTGGAGCACGGGGGAAACCTCCTTGCGATAGGATTTCACCGTCAGTTGCGCGTCTTTGGTGAAGGCCGCCATATCGGCGAAGTTCTTGAATTTCCAGCTCAGATTGACGGACGGATTGCGCGCCGTGACCACAGCCGGCTTCGCCGACCGTTTTCTGATCAGCCCGTCGGCCTCGAGGTCTCGCAACGCTTGCCGCACCGTGATCAGGCTAACACCAAAGTGCTCGGCAATGGTCGCTTCCTTCGGCAGTTCGCCGCCGACGGGGAAGGTGCCGTTGCCGATCGGCTCGCGCAATATGTCGGCGAGCTGGCGATACAGCGGCCCGTTCGTGCGGCCGAGCGTGCGCCGGGGAAGACTGTCGATGGTAGGAACGGAGTTATCCATGAGCCTCGTCGCGCCTGTGTCAAAGCTTTTATAATAGCTTCTTCGCTTCGAGGCTATGCTTGTCGCCCAAAAGTGGTTCCGGTTTTGGGATGACGACATGCATAAGGCCAAAAGCCAAGGCTGACGACCATCAACCGTCCTAGACAAAGAGGCGGAGCGGGTGTTCGATCGCCGATTTCAGAGCGGCGAGCCACGCTGCGGCGATACCCTCGTCAACGCTTGCCGCGTCTGTGACGAGCAGGCATTCGGCATGATCACTTGCTGAACTTACCGAGACAGCCAGGCGCATGGCGCGGCCCGGCAACAGCGGCAGCATCAGTGGCCGGATGCTGCTCGCCGGCAGCAGGCGGATGGAAAGCAGCGCCGGCATTTCCGCGTCGTCGCGACTGTCGGCCAGGGCTGCAAGCCGCGTTGCGTGCAGCGACGTCAGGGGCAGCTCAGGGACGGTCGCAAACACCGCTTGCCGGCCTGCCAGTTCCATCGCCACCGAAGTCTCGCCGGCCTTGGCGGCATCCGGGATCTCACCGCATACACGACCCACCGCGCGCAACAGCACGTCGTCAAAGTCGAACGCCCTCCCTGTGCTCTCCAGCGCGGCCAGCAGGTCTCGCAGCGCGGTCAGTGCGACTGACGCCGCAAAGGCGGCAATGCGGGGAGTGGCAACGGAAGGGGCGACGATATCGGGCAAATTCACGGGCGCGGCGACTGGAACGAAGCCCAGCACGTCGGCGCCCAGGATGCGGCCACCCGGTCCGCTGCCACGAAGGGTTTCAAGCGGAAGAGCGCGCTCGCGCGCCAGGCGGCGTGCATAGGGCGAAACAGCCAGCCGCGGTGTCTGCGCCACCGCCATGTTCATTTCAGATACTCTGCATTGACGCAGTTGGTGAGCCGGCCCTCGGCGAGATAGGCGTGCACAACCTCGATCGATTTCAGCCTGAGGTCGCGCATCGAGGCCGGGCTGTAGAAGGCGGCGTGCGGCGTGACGATCAGCCGATTGGCAATCCACGGCTCGCGGGCACGCCAGGCGGCCAGAAGCGGATGGTCGAGATCGCCAGGTTCGTTCGGCAGCACGTCCAGTCCAGCTCCGATGACCGTGCCCTTGCGCATCGCGGCTTCCAGCGCGTCGAGATCGACGATCGGACCGCGCGCCGTGTTGATGAGGACAAGCCCGGGCTTGGCGGCGGCGAAAGCGGCCGCGCCAAGCAGCTTGCGGGTTTCCTCGCTCAACGGGGCGTGGACGCTGACCACATCCGCCCGCGCCATCAGTTCGGCCAGCGAATGGACCCGCTCGTAGCC
>NZ_RZQG01000237.1:0-7330 GCF_003998635.1 Mesorhizobium sp. M7D.F.Ca.US.004.03.1.1 | reverse complement strand
ACCAACATATCTATTTAGTATCGCTGGGTTATGGCGTGATCGCGGAAGAGGTTCAGGCGGGATCCGGGTCTCGCGACATCTTAGAATCGATCATTCGCCGCCGTGAATCTGGCATGTGCGAACAGGAGAGACGGGTTACGCTCCAGCCGCACGATCGTGGGAGGCTTTATGTGGATCCTTTGGTTCTCCGCGAAGGCCATGGCAAAAGATTTCAGCACAAAAGAGTAGGTGCGCTCCTCGTCGCGTTCGATAATGCGCACGAACCATTCGCCCTCGGCCTCAAACACCTCAACTCGGGTTGCCAAAGGCCCGCCGTAGCCGGTTAGATAGCCGCGCATGTCGCGCTGTGGACGAGCCACTGCTTTCCTCCTGTGTGACAAAATATGCAACTATGCTAATGAAGATACGCTTCGTGTCGCATTAAACTATGAGGTAGTTCACACGGATTTTCGACTAACCGCGCACGCCTATGGGCTTAAGCAATCGTGTGTGACACGTCCGCGTTGCTGTCTGCAGCGCTTTCTAAATGTGGCGCGGGTCACGCCGGCAGCCGTTTGCCCGCCGGCCAGCGATGCAAGGTCGAATTCGACACCAAATCGAACTGAAGTGCTGTTGCGGCCGCTCGAGGCGTTGATGACGTCGATCATCACCTTGGGATCGAGGCCCGCCTTGACGCCCATCACGACCGCTTCGGATGAGATCGCAAGTGCTGCCGCCGCAAGCAGGTTGTTGGCAAGCTTCATGGTCTGGGCGGAGCCCTGAACCTCGCCCATGAAGAATATCCGGCCGAATTCTCGATCACCGGCCTTGCCATTTCGAAGGCAGACTTCGGTCCCGACACCATGACGGCGAGCGTGCCATTGCGCGCGCCCTTCAACCCTCCGCTGACGGGCGCATCGATCATGGCGATGCTCCTGGCTGAAAGGCCTTCGGCAACCTTGGCGGCCATTCGCGGACCGGTCGTCGAGATGTCGACGAAGATGCGAACCGCCTTGCCCTCGGCGATGCCGCCGTCGCCGAGCACGACCTTTTCCAGGATCTGCGGGCTGGGCAGGCTGGCAAAGACGATCTCCGCAATATCGGCAACATCGCGCGCACCAGCAGCGCGAGACGCTGGCAACCGTCAGCCATATCGCAAAGCGCTGGGCGGGCCTGCGCTCCTTCGTGGCCGACCAGGCGCCCGTGCTGGGGTACGACGCTGCGGCGCCCGACTTCTTCTGGCTTGCAGGTCAGGGCGGTTATGGAATCATGATGGCCCCGGCCCTTGGCCGTGCCGCAGCCGACCTGATTGTTTCGGGATGCCTGCCTGCTGACCTGATCGCGAATGGACTATCCGAAAGGGATATTTCGCCGGCGCATTTGGCGTAGCCGTGGTCGGCTTCCTGATTCGGGTTCGATCCGGCGGTCATGAGTTGACCGATCGAACCCGCTCGGAACGAATTTTGATGCGTTCCATGGGTCCGGCGGTACATCGATCTCCTCACGGGGTTGACAGACAAAAGGAGCATTTCTGGCGGGTTCATATACGAAATCATATTTACATATAAAACAAATCATGGTGATCTTGCCGTCGTGCAATGGCGGCTAAATCGGTTCCGGCGTCCGTCGCTGAGCCTGAATGCCGGCAGATGATGGTGCACAAAGTGAAATCAAAATGATGTCGCGGTCAAGCCAGCCGTGCATTGGTCGGATCCGGGGAGTGCGGCATGCCCTTTGATGTCATCGTTGTCGGAGCCGGCGCCGCCGGGGCTGTTCTTGCCGCCCGGCTAACCGAAGATGCGGCCACGACCGTGCTTTTGCTGGAAGCGGGGCCGGACTACCGGAGCGGCGAGCAGCCTGCCGAGATGGAGAGTCCAAATCCCTTCAACCTGCTGCTTCCTGATCATTTTCAGCAACAATACATGTATCCCGACCTGATGGCTCGCCGCACGAAGTGGCAGGAGCATCGGGTCTACTGGCGCGGCAAGGGGCTTGGTGGTTCGACGGCCGTCAATGGGCAGATTGCCATTCGCGGCGTGCTGCATGCATTCGACCGCTGGGAGGAAATCGGATGCAAGGGCTGGTCGGGAGCCGACGTGCTGCCCTTCTTCTGCCGCCTGGAGGATGACCCGATCGCGGCCAATTTTCACGGCAGCGATGGCCCGATTCCAATCTACCGCGCGCCCGTCGAAAGCTGGGGGAGTGTCGACAAGGCCATGCGGCAAAGCGCGATGGCTCTCGGCCATCCCTGGCATGACGATCTCAATGCTCCGGACGCTGAAGGGGCTTGCACCTATCCGATCAACAGTCGAGACAGTAAGCGCGTGTCGGTCAATGACGGCTATCTGGAAGCTGCCCGCGACCGGCGGAACCTCACCATCATCGGGCAGGCGACGGTCGACAAGGTGCTTTTCGATGGCAAGACGGCGATCGGCGTTTTGGCCATCGTGGCCGGTCAGGTTCGCAAATTCGAGGCGCCGCTGGTCATCCTCTCGGCCGGCGCCATCCACTCTCCGGTCATCCTGCAGCGCTCGGGCATCGGCCCGGCGGCTCTCTTGAACCGAAAGGACATCGAGGTGCTTGCCGACCTGCCGGTCGGCGAAGGATTTTTCGACCATCCTTATTGCCGCATCGAACTGAAGCTGAAGCCCGAATTCAAGGCGACCGATGTCGATGCGCGGCATACCAACTGCTGTGTGCGGATGAGTTCCGGCGTGCCGAGTGCCGAGCGCGACGACATTCTCTACGTCGCCATGAACCATGGCGGCATTGGTGTGGAATCCGACAGCGCCCAGTTCGGCGAGGCCATGGTCAATCTGATCCTGATGGAGGCCAAGAGCCGCGGCACCGTGCAGCTGCGCTCCGCTAATCCCTTCGACCAGCCGATCGTGGAAGAGAACATGCTGGACGATCCGATGGATATTCAGCGCATGCGTATCGCCTATCGCCACCTTGGCGAGATTGCCCGGCAGGCGCCGATCCAGGAGATCGCCGAGCGCGTCCTGCTGGGGGATTCCGATCTGCCTTTGTCATGGCTTGAAACGGCAAGTGACCAAGAGGTCGACAATTTCCTGCTGGCGCAGTCTTCCGATGCGCAGCATGGGATTGGCGGCTGTTGCATGGGACGGCCCGGCGAGGCCGTGGTCGATCCGGAATGCCGGGTCTACGGTTTTGAAGGGCTGCGGGTTATCGATGCGTCGATCATGCCGCTCGATTGCCAGGCAAACACCAACCTCACCTCGATCATGATTGGCGAGAAAATGGCCGACAGGCTGCGCCGATCCATCTGACAGCTCGCTGCCGAACGGCATACGGGCGCGAGGGCAGGCCCGCGCACAAAAGCATGATGCCGAAAAGTGCGAAGCGGTTTTCGGACGACATCATGCGGCTCTAGGCGCGGGCGTTGGGTGTCAGCGAGTGACATCCACGGTGATCGTCTTCAGGTCGCACATTTCCATCAGCGTGTGCCGACCCCCGGTGCGACCGAGGCCGCTCTGCGTCCCGGCTGCGCCGCCGGCAGGGATGTGCGGCTCCCAATAGCAGCTCATCTCGTTGATGTTGACGATGCCGACCTTCAAGCTTTCAGCATAGGCAAAGGCATTCTTGATGGCGCTGGTGAAGACCGCGGCCGACAGGCCGTAGGGGCTGGACGCCGCAAGTTCCATCGCCTCCTCGTCGGTCTCGAAGGTCAGCACGGGTGCAATCGGCCCGAAGGATTCCTCGATATTGAGCAGGCTTTCCCGGGTCAGTCCTGTGACGATCGACGGCTCGAAATAGAGATTGGTGGCAAAACCTGATGCCACATTGCCGCCGGTGACGATATCGGCGCCACGCGCGCGGGCGTCGGCAATGTGGCTGAGCACCTTGTCGACGGCCACCGCATTGTTGATCGGACCCATCGTGGTCGCGGGATCGAAAGGGTCGCCCATTTTTACCTTCGAAGCCGCTTTCACGAGACCTTCGATGAAACGGTCATGGATGGATTTGTGCACCAGCACGCGTTCGGTGGCCGTGCAGATCTGCCCGGCATTGGCAAAGCAGCCGGCTCCCACCTGAGCGGCGGCCATGTCGATATCGGCGTCGGCCAGGACGATGGTCGGACCGTTGCCGCCCATTTCGAGCAGAAGCGGCTTGCCCGCGCCACGCCGGGCGATCGTCGCGCCGGTGGCGGAACTGCCGGTGAAGCCGATGGCATGGGTGCCCGGATGAACGACCGCCTCGTCGCCCACCTCCGCACCGTCACCCAGAACGAGATTGATGACGCCATCCGGCAGGCCCGCCTCGATGAAGCATTCGACAAGTGCCGTGGCAATCAGCGATGTCGTCGGCGCGGGCACCCAGACGACGGTGTTGCCCGTTGCGACGGCCGGTCCGAGATAATAGAGGCAGGGCAGGGCGAGCGGGAAATTCCAGGGCGTGATGATGGCGAAGACGCCCTTCGGCTGCAGGAAGCTGAAGGCGCGCTTGTTGGCATCGGCAAGCGGAAACGCCGCCGTCTCCAGCCACTTCATCTGCTCTGCCGCATTGCGGAAACCCAGAGCTGCTGCCGAGGCCTCGGCCTTTGCCTCGCTGTGGAAGGGCTTGCCCTGTTCCAGGCAGAGCAGGCGCGCCAGTTCCTCGGCGCGCCTGTCGATCGCGTCGGCAATGCGCATGCACAGTTGAGCGCGCGCGAAGGTCCCCATCTTGCGCATGGCCTCGCGTGCGCCTTCGGCGGCTTTCACCGCGCGGCCGACATCGGCGCGGGTGGAAAGTGAGAGATAGCCGAGATGCTCGCCCGTCGATGGGCTGTCGATTTTCAGGAACTTGCCGGAGCTGCCGGCAATCCACTCGCCGCCGATGCGGTTGATGCCGATGCGGGCGGCTGCTTCCGGCTCCGAGACGATCGCCATGCCGCGAAGGTTGGGACCGTCGAGAGAAGATTTGAAATGAACTGTCATCATGCGTTCCTTTGGCCGAATTCGGATTGGATGTTCAAAATGGCAACGCGGCTGCGCTCCACGGCTGCGATGAAAAGTCTGCTGCCGGCCTCTGCGCTCGCCTGCGATGGCGTGCCGATGACGCCGTTGTCGCGGATGGCTTCGAAACGGCGCCAGACGGTGACGGCCGGCGCGGCGTAAAGGTGAGGATCCGGCCAGGATGGCGGGGTGCCGCCTTGCGGGATGAGATCGCGGCGAACGCTGACGCCAAGCACATGCATCATCAACGACGTTTCAAGCGCGCAGGCATGACCAGTGCCCGTGGCGGCATCGGGCAGGGCCTCCGCCGCCACGTCGGCGATGAGATCGAAATACGAGAAACCCGCCGTGACGATGCCGCGCTGGCCAAGGGTGGTGATCGCCACCTGGATGGCGGCGCGGTTTCCGCCGTGGCCGTTCAGCATGACCGGCAGGAAGCCGTCTTCGGCAAGGCAGGTGCAGAGATCGACAAGAACGGCGATGAAGGTCTGCGGGCTGAGGCTCATCGTGCCGGAGAAGGAGCGATGATGCTCGGACGAGCCATAGGCGACAGGTTCGGCGACACGGATGGAGGCCTGTCCTTCCGCTGCGGCAAGAGCAACCGCTTCCGCAAGCCAGCAATCGACGCCGAGCGGCAGATGCGGGCCATGTTGCTCGACGGCGCCGAGCGGCAGAATGACGACGGGTTTATGCACGCCGGCTGTCGCGTGTCTTTCCGTATCCGGCGAGGTCATCAGCGCAAAGCTGGACCCGGGCGGGATCGGCAAGGCCGGAACTGGCTCGCTCATCGTGCGGCCTCGACAAGCCGGGCCTTGGCGTAGGTCATGCCGGAATCGGCCAGAAGAGCGACCATGATGATTGCCCCCTTGTAGAGTTCGAGGCTGGAAGGGTCCGTGCCGAACACCCGAAGCGCCGTCGTCAGCAGGCTGACGATCAGCGCGCCGACGACCGCGCCCCACACCGTTCCCCTGCCGCCGAAAATACTGGTGCCGCCAAGCACGGCCGCGGCGATCGCGTCGAGAAGCAGCGAGGTGCCGCCGATATTGGGCGTCACGACCGGTACCCGGCTGATCATGATCACAGCCGTCAGGAAGACGAAGGTACTGGAGGCGCAATAGACGAGGATCGTGTGTTTCCTCACCGGGATGCCGGCAAGTTCCGCGGCTCCGGCATCCGACCCGAGCGCATAGGTACGCAGCCCGAAGCGGCTGTGCCGCATCAGGATTGCTGCGACGGCGATGATCAGCAGCGTTGCGAAGATGACGTTGGGAATGCCGAAGCTGCGCTCGATGCCGACAGCGCGGAGCGTCGGATCCTTCAGCATCAGGACGCCTTTGGAGGCAACGGCAAGCGTTGCGCCCTGCAACGCGACCATTGTGGCCAGCGTCGTCACGAATGGTGGTATTTTCAACAGGGCAATAACGGCGCCGTTTGCGAGGCCGATCACGACCATCACGGCAAGGCCGATGAGAAGGGCAAGCGGCAGGCCGGCACCGCCGTCGATCAGGCTGGCGATGAAGACGGCACAGAAGGCGACGCCGACGCCAGCGGACAGGTCGATGCCCGCCGTCAGCAGAACGATCAGGGCGCCAAGCGCCAGGATGGCGATCGGGGTCGCCTGTGCGACGATGTTGATGAGGCTGGCAGTCGAAACGATGCGGGCGTCGATGAGCGCGAAGATCGCCAGCAGGATGACCAGCAGGATCAACGGCGAGAGATCGAGAAAGCGCCTGCACCAGATGTTCTGTTGGCGGGTCATGACGGTTCTCTCATCAGATGTGCCAGTCTTCGACCGGTTCGCGCAGGCCTGATTTGACGCTGCGCAGGATTGCATCGTTGACGGCGACGGCGCGCAGGGCATCGCCGACCGGCATCACGAAGGGGGTGTCGTCGCGAACCGCCGAAATGAAATGATGGACCTCCTCGAAGAGATCCCCGGTGATACGGCCATTGACGGTCGGCCAATGCAGGGCGTCGGGCTGCGACCACTGTCCCCGCGACAGAATGCGCAGACCGTGGTCGCGCACGTCGAGGTCGATCATGCCCTCGGTGCCGATGATTTCCGTGCGGGCCCAGATGCCGGTCGGAGCGGTCGATGGCAGCGTCCAGCCGAAGTAGAGCTGTCCGCTCATTCCGTTCGACAGCTCGACGGTGGAGAAGATTGCATCTTCGGATCGAACCCCGAGCGAAGGCATGAGCTTGGCGACCGGGCGGGAGTAGACGGCGATGATGTCCGAACCCGAGATCCACTGCAGCGCATCCACGTCGTGGACGCCGAGGTAGAAGCAGACGCTCGAGTTTCCGTTCATGCGAAGACCAACTTCGCGATTGGTGAAACGGCCGCTGCTGCCGTGGATCGGCTCGCCGATCCGCCCGGATTTCACCGCTGCCGCGGC
>NZ_RZQG01000236.1:0-7343 GCF_003998635.1 Mesorhizobium sp. M7D.F.Ca.US.004.03.1.1 | reverse complement strand
CATTTGTGGTGCTGGCCAATGGAAACATCAGCGACTTGCAACTTGCCAAAAGCTCGGGCTCTCCGGAGCTCGATCAATTCGCTTTGGAGCTGGTGCGAAAACAGGCGCCCTTCCCTCCCATTCCGCCGGAGACCGGACTGTTAAGCTGGCGGTTCAAAGCACCAATCGGCCCGTTCTGAGCCTCAGCCGCCCCGTTACGCCATCCATCGATCGTCAAAGTTCAAAACCGCTGAAAGGAACCCGATGTACATCGCCATGAACCGCTTCAAGGTGCAGACCGGCTCGGAGAACGATTTCGAAGCCGTGTGGAAGAACCGAGACTCCAGCCTCGCTGAGATGAAGGGTTTTAGGGAATTCCACCTGTTGCGTGGCCCGGTCAACGAGACCGAAGGCTACACGCTGTTTGCATCGCATACGGTGTGGGCGAGCCACGATGATTTTATCGCCTGGACCAAGTCGGAGAATTTTCGCGCCGCCCACAGAAATGTCGGCACGACAAAGGTCCACTATCTCGGCCACCCCCAGTTCGAGGGTTTTGCGGTCGTCGAAGGCGCATAAATACTGGCCGGGGTCAGGCTCCGGCCAGCAAGCTCGCATTGCCGCCGGCGGCGGTGGTGTCGACACAGACCGCCCGTTCATGCGCATAGGCCGCCGGGTTCAGCACCTCGCTGACCAGCGGCACGATCGGGCCTGTGCGATCAGCGATGACCATGCGCACGATACGCGCGGCCTCGGGCGTGCCGGAAAAGGCAACGACATCGACGCGCAGCGAGCGCGCTTCGACCGGATCAGGACGACCATCGATGGCGGAGAGCGGCAGGCCCTTGCCGGTCAGCGCGGAAAGGGCAGCGGGTGCGCCGGGCGCCACGGCCAGAACCGCATTGCCGGCGGCGAGCGCCTGGATCGTCTGCGCGAGCAGCGTATCGCCATCAGGACCAAGGCACAGCACCCGTCCGCGTGGCGACAACGATAGCGTGTTGGCCTCGCCGGTCGGTCCCGGCAGGTCGACCTGGCCGAAATCGATGCCGGCGGCAGCACCAATGGCCGCGGCACCCTTGCCGCGCAGATGCTTCCTCAGAATGGCAATCCGGTCGGGCCGCGTCGACCAGCCGCCAAGTGTGGGATCAGGCAGATTGTCGGCAAGTTCGGTCGCCGTGACCTTATGGCCATCCTGCAAATGGGTGCCGGCCTCCGGCCCCTTGCGGAAGCGCCTGAGATAGTGCGGACCGCCGGCCTTCGGACCGGTGCCTGAAAGCCCCTCGCCACCAAACGGCTGCGAACCGACGACGGCGCCGATCTGGTTGCGGTTGACATAGATGTTGCCGGCATGGATGCCGTCGACGAAATGCTGCACGCGGCCCTCGATGCGGGTGTGCAGGCCGAAGGTCAGGCCATAGCCCTTGCGGTTGATGGCCGCGATGACCGCGTCGATCTGGTCGGCATCGAACGTCGCGACATGCAGCACCGGCCCGAACACCTCGCGCTCCATGTCTTCGATGCCCTTGACCCGGAAGACGTGCGGCGCGACGAAGCGCCCCTCCTTCGGTGCCTCGAGCTTGGCGATCAGCCTGCCCTGCAGACCCATTTTCGTGCAGTAGTCGCGGATCGAGCTTTGCGCCTCGTCGTCGATGACAGGGCCGACATCGGTTGAAATCCGCCAGGGATCACCGATGCTGAGCGCCTCCATGGCGCCTTTCAGCATTTCCAGCATCTTCTTCTCGACGTCCTTCTGCACATAGAGCACGCGCAGCGCCGAGCAGCGCTGGCCGGCACTCTGGAAGGCCGAGGCGAGGATGTCGCGCACCGCCTGTTCGGGCAGCGCGGTGGAATCGACGATCATGGCGTTGAGGCCGCCGGTCTCGGCGATCAGCATGGCATCGGGCGCGGCCGTCTCGGCCAGTTGCTTCTCGATCAGCTTGGCAACCTCTGTCGAACCGGTGAAGCAGACGCCAGCAATGCGCGGATCGGCGGTGAGCGGCCCGCCGACCGATGGACCGTCGCCAGGCAGCAACTGGATGACGTCTTCCGGCACGCCGGCCTCGCGCAGCAGTTCGACGGCACGGAAGGCGATCAGCGGCGTCTGCTCGGCCGGCTTGGCGATCACCGAATTGCCGGTGACAAGTGCGGCGGCGATCTGGCCGGTGAAGATGGCGAGCGGGAAATTCCACGGCGAGATGCAGACGATGGCGCCGCGCGCTTGCGTGCCCGCCTCCGCATTGGCCGCCTCAGTGGCGTAGTAGCGAAGGAAGTCGACCGCCTCGCGCACTTCGGCGACGCCGTCGGCCAGCGATTTGCCGGCCTCCCTTGTGGCGAGCGCGAAGAATTCGACGGCATTCGCTTCATAGAGATCGGCGGCGCGGTTGAGGATGGCGGCGCGTTCGGCAACGGGACGCTTCGCCCAGGCCGGCTGCGCGTCCACCGCGATCCGCACGGCGGTCGCCACTTGCTTGGCAGCGGCTTCGCCGACCGTGCCGACCACTTCGGAAGGCTTGGCCGGATTGAGGATCGGACGCTGCTTGCCGTAGCCGGCGGCGCGCGTGATCGGCTTGGCATGCCAGCGATCCGGCCCGGCAAAGGCCGCCTTGGCCTTGTCGATCGCCGCCAGCGTCACCGTATCGGTGATGTCGAATCCCCTGGAGTTGCGGCGGCCGGCTCCAAAAATCTGGGAAGGCCGGGCAATCGCCGGATTGGCGGCCGAACCCTGGCTCTCGACCGTTTCGAGCGGATCACGGGCAATGTCCTCCGGCTCGACATCTTCATCGGTCAGCTGGTGCACGAAGGAGGAATTGGCGCCGTTCTCCAGCAACCGGCGAACCAGATAGGCAAGCAGATCGGAATGCGCGCCGACCGGTGCATAGATGCGGCAGCGCGTGCCTTCGGACCGTCGCACCGTCTCGTGCAGCGCCTCGCCCATGCCGTGCAGGCGCTGGAACTCGAAGGTATCGCGGTTATCAGCCATCGAAAGGATGGCCGCGACGGTGTGGGCATTGTGGGTGGCGAATTGCGGGTAGATGCGGTCGGTCATGCCAAGCAGCTTCTTGGCGCAAGCCATGTAGGAGACGTCGGTGTTGGCCTTGCGGGTGAAGACGGGATAGCCCGTGAGCCCAAGCGTCTGCGCCCGCTTGATCTCGGTGTCCCAATAGGCGCCCTTGACCAGCCGCACCATGATGTTGCGGTCGTATTTCTTCGCCAGCGTGTAGAGCCAGTCGATGGCAAAGGCCGCGCGTGGCCCATACGCTTGCACCACCACACCAAAACCGTTCCAGCCGGCGAGTTCCGGCTCGGCCAGCACCCGCTCGATCACGTCGAGCGACAGATCGAGGCGGTCGGCTTCCTCGGCGTCGATGTTGAGGCCCATGCGCGAATGGCGCGCGGCAAGCGCCAGCGACAACAGCCGCTCGGCCATGACCGGCAGCATCTCTTCCTTCTGCGCTACCTCATAACGCGGATGCAGCGCCGAAAGCTTGACCGAGATGCCGTGATTCTGCCTGATATCAGGGCCGTTGGAGCCGGAATCGAGCGACGAAATCGCGTCGGCATAGGCCTTATGATAGCGCAAGGCATCGGCCTCGGTGCGAGCCGCTTCGCCCAGCATGTCGAAGGAATAGAGATAACCTTTCTGCGTCATCGGCCGGCCGCGCTTGACAGCCTCGGCGATGGTGCGGCCGAGCACGAACTGCTCGCCCATCTCGCGCATGGCGGCGGCCACCGCTTTGCGGATGACCGGCTCGCCCAGCCGCCGCACCATAGAACGCAGCGTGCCCTCGATGCCGCCCTCGCCCTCATCGAGGACGCGGCCGGTCAGCATCAGCGCCCAGGTCGAGGCGTTGACGAAGATGGAGCTCGAACCACCCGAATGCGCCGACCAGTCGTGCGGCGCGATCTTGTCGGCGATGAGGTCGTCCATGGTTTCAGTGTCAGGCACGCGCAGCAGCGCCTCGGCAAGGCACATCAGCGCCACGCCTTCCTTTGTGGAGAGGCCGTAAGCGGAGAGGAAGACTTCCATCAGGCGAGGATCCGACGAGCCGCGCACCGCCCGCACCAGATCGGCGGCCCGGGCAGAGATTGCGTCGCGGTCTTTCGCTGAAAGGCCTGTCGCCTTGGCCAGCCGCTTCACGGCCTCGTCTTCGTCGGGCAGGTAGTTGGCGCGGATCTGCTGGCGGATGGTATCGAGCGGCATGGCGGTCCTGCGAAGCGAGCATCAAGGAGCGGGCCGGCGGTCACCGGACCGAATGGCGCAAGCTAACACAAGTGCGAAATTTCGACCGGTCCAAAGAAATCGACATTGCAGGTCATTCGATCTATCTTGATGATCCAAAAATATCATATGGACTTCATTTTCGATGACAGAAGACCAATTGGACCGCATCGACAGGAATATCCTGTCCGCGCTGGCAAGCGATGGCCGGCTTTCGATGTCCGAACTGGCGGCGAAGGTCGGCTTGTCGAAGACGCCGGTGCAGGCGCGAGTGAAGCGGCTGGAGAAGGACGGCTACATCAGGGGCTACCAGGCGATAATCGACCGCGAGCGCATGGGCGAAGGCCATGTCGCTTTCGTCCAGGTGAAATTGTCCGACACCCGATCCGCCGCGCTCGATGCCTTCAACCGATCCGTACAAGCCGTGCCGGAGATCGAGCAGTGCCACATGATGGCGTCGAGCTTCGATTATCTGCTGAAGGTTCGCACACGGGATATCGCCGCCTACCGCCGCGTCCTGGGCGAGCGCATTTCAGCCCTGCCCCACGTCGCCCAGACCTCGACCTTCGTGGCGATGGAGACGGTCAAGGATCGGTAGCTCACTCCGCCAGCGTCTTCAGGAAGGCCACCAGCGCCGCACGCTCGCGGTCTGAAAGCTGCAGCGGATGAACTTCGGACGTTCCCTCCACGCTGGGTGCGGCCTTGGCGTAGTGAGCCACCACCTCGTCGAGCGACGAAAACTGCCCGGCATGCATGTAGGGCGCCCGGGTCGCAGCACCGCGCAGCGAAGGCGTCTTGTAGGCGCGAACAAGTTGCGGCGCATCCTTGACCATGAAGCGCAGCTCGCCGCAGGCGCTGGCGTCGCCATCGCGATAGGCGCCGAAGCAGTTGAACGGGTCGGCCTCGACCTGTGCCACGGCATCGATGCGGCCGCGATCCGGCGGCAGACCCGCAACGGGCGGCACGCCGGTGTTGTGAAAGCTGTTGTCGGTGAAGCGCGGGCCGTCGTGGCAGGTCACGCAATTGGCCTTGCCGATGAACAGTTTCAGCCCAAGGATTTCCTCCTTCGAGAAAACGGCATCGCCTTTCGGCTCCGCGCCGGTGACAAGGTCCAGCGCAAAGCGGTCGAAGCGCGTTGGCGCCGGCTCGATCGAGCGTTCGAAGGCGGCGATCGCCTTGCCGATATTGGAAAAGACGCCGTTGATGGCGTCGCGCTGCGGGCCGCTCATCGAGTTCCAGGCAGCCTTCTCGGCATCGTTTCCAAGCGGGCTGGCATTCGACGGCATGCCGGAAAAGTCAGGCAGCGGCCCGAAGATGCGTTCATAGCGCTCGCCGAAGCGCGCCTTGATGTAATGCGCGTAGGCGGTACGGTTTCCTGCCTGCTCCAGCGGATTTTCAAGCGGCGTCAGTGCTTGCGCCCACAGGCTGTCGCGGCGGCCATCCCAGAAGAACCAGGGATCGCGCGCCACGCCGGCCAGCGGCATGGTGCGCCGGTTGGTGTGGCCGACGCCGACCGCTTGCGGCAGGTCGTCCTGGAACTGGCGGTCGATCTTGTGGCAGGTTGAGCAGGACACCGTGCCGTCGCGACTCATACCCAGGTCGAAGAACAGCGTCGATCCGAGTGCGGCGGCCGCCGGCAGGTCGGCAAAACGGTTGGTGGTGTCGGGCTTCAGGGGCGGCAACCTCGACAGCGCCAGCGAGGCGATGGTTTTCTTCTCGGCGTCGGAAAAGTCAGGCTTGCCGCAGCCGGCAAGGATAACGGCCACCATCAGCGCCAGAAAGCAGAAAAGGCGCTTCATCGATCGCTCACAGCACCACGTTGAACAGTACTGTGTCGGAGCCGGCGCCGGACGAGATGGCGAAACGAAGTTGCCACCAGCCGCTCATCGTGAATTTCAGCCCCTCGATGCGGTAACGGCCTTCGCCCAGGTAATCGGTGACCTGCGGGCTGGTCGGCAGGCCGTGATTGTGTTGCGGCATACCGCCGGAGATGGCGATCGCGGCGCGCTCCACCGAAGCCCCAGTCTTTGTTTTCAGGGTCAGCAGCCAGGATTCCAGTTCGCCCTGCCGCACCACGCCCCGTTCCGGCACGAAGCTGGCCATGTACAGCCCATTTTCGGATTTCTTCGTACGCGAGACATCCGGGCCGGCAGGCTGCGCGGACCGCGGCGCCGTCAGATAGACGACCGCGAGAATGCCGACCAGCAAGGCAGCCAGACCAAGACCTGCCAGAAGATAACGCCATATCGATACCAAACCGGTTCCTCTTCTGCAGACAACGCTCTGCCGAACGGATCGCATCCCGCCAGCCTGTGGGAAAACGCTGTGGCGGAAAAAACCCTGCTTGCCAAGCATGGCGCTGCCGATGGCAAAAAGCTACAGCACCAAGATCACTGGAGGACTGTAGATGGCGGGAACCGGCGTCGCCTCGATCGGCGAATGCATGCTCGAACTGTCGGGCCAGACGGGACCGAACTGGCGCATGGGCTTTGCCGGCGACACGTTCAACACGCTGTGGGCGCTGCATGCGTTGAGCACTGAGCGGCCGGCAACCTATGTCTCGGCCTTCGGCGACGATCCCTTCTCGCAAGGCCAGATCGGTTTCCTGGCTGAAAACGGCATCGGCATCGGCTCCAGCCCGGTCATAGCGGGCGCGCGGCCCGGCCTCTATGCCATCACACTGACCGGCGCCGAGCGTTCCTTCACCTATTGGCGTTCCGACGCCGCCGCGCGGCAGCTTGCCTCGGACCCGGCTGCGTTGGCGAAAAATCTTGAAAATCAGGCGCTTGTCTATTTTTCCGGGATCACTTTGGCAATTCTGGACGATGCCGCACGCGCCACATTGCTGGCTGCTGTCGCCAAGGCGCGCTCGGTCGGTTCACTTGTCGCCTTCGACCCCAACTACCGGCCGCGGCTCTGGCGCAATCGCGAGGATGCGCAGGCAGCGATCGTCGAAGCCCTTGCTGTCACCGACATCGCGTTGCCGACCTTCCCCGACGAGCAGATGCTGTTTGGCGACGCAACACCGCAAGCGACCGCAGAGCGACTCGGGCAACTGGTTGGCGAGGTCGTCGTCAAGAATGGCGAAGCGCCGGCGCTGGTTGCCCAACGAGGAACATTACGCGAAGTCCCTGCGATCCATGTC
>NZ_RZQG01000235.1:0-7352 GCF_003998635.1 Mesorhizobium sp. M7D.F.Ca.US.004.03.1.1 | reverse complement strand
GCTCATGTCGGTGCCGGTCGGATCGTTGAAGAAGGCATCGGTGAGGGTCTTCTGGTTTTCCTTGATCGCCTCGTCCGGGTCCGGACGGATCACCTTGCTGGTGCAATTCGACGGCAGGCCTTCAACCGTGATGTTGGAATCCTCGGTGAAGTCGATCGCGGTGTAGAATGTCGGGTCGTAGACACCGATGTCGATCTTGCCGTTGAGCTTGATCGGCACCTTCGGCTCGGATTCGAACAGGATGATCAACTGGTCGTTGTCGAAATTGGCCATCAGATGCGGCGGCGGTGTCATCGCCACGTCCTTGCCGTCAACGGTGACGAGCTGGAAGTAATTGAACTCGGCCAGCGAGGCATGGACGGTGTCGGCGACCTCCTTCAGCTCCTTGTCGTCGAGCTTCAGGTCGGAGTTCTTGTCGAACTCCATCATCACCGTCGAGGAAAACAGATCGTCGAAGCGCCAGAGGTGACGCAGCGCTTTCACACTTTGGTGATCCGGGGAGAGGATCACGTCAAGGCGGGCCTCGGCGAAGACGTGCGGGTGCACCTCAGCTGGTCCAGTGGCGGCGAAGGTCGCCGCCAAGGCCGAAGCCAGCATGATAGCGTGCCGTTTCAGGTGCATTCTCGGTCGCGATTCCATCGGCCTCGGAGAGATGTCGAGAGTTACCAGAAAGGGGGCGAAATTGGGACCGCTGCTGCGTGTCGCCCAAAAGTGCGCCGCGGTTTTGGGACGACGACACGCACGCCAAAAACTCAAAGCGCGTCGTGGCGCAACGCGCTTTGAGGGCTGAAACCGGTTAAGCGGCCTCACGCGTCCTGAACCACTGCACCAGGAAGTCGACGAAGACGCGGACCTTGGCCGGCAGATAGCGGCGGTGCGGGTAGACGGCGAAGATGCCGCCGCCCGACAGGATGCGGTCATCCATCACCGACACCAGCTGGCCGCTCGCGAGGTCGGGAGCGGCAATGAAATCCGGCAGGACGGAAAATCCGAGCCCCGCCACGGCCGCGGCTCTCGCCGTCATTGGGCTGTTGACCTCGATCGGACCCGACACCGAAACGCTCACCGGATCGCCATTGTCGCCCTTGAACGGCCAGTTGTTCAGCCCGCGGCCATTGGTGTCGACGATGCAGGGCATTCGGCTGAGATCCTGCGGCCGTGTCGGCGTGCCATGCTTGGCGATCAGTTCGGGAGAGGCGCAGAGCTTTATCGAAAATGGCGCCAGCCGCCTGGCGATCAGCGACGAGTTTTCCAGCCGCGAGATGCGCACCGCCAGGTCGAAGCCTTCCTCGACCAAATCGACGAAGCGGTCGTCGAGCTGGATGTCGAGCACAATGTCGGGATGCTGCTTGGCGAAATCGATCAGCGACTGGCCGATCGGCGCGTCGGCGAAGGTGCGCGGCGCTGACAGCTTGATCCGGCCGCGCACGTCACCGGAGGATTCGCGCACGGCGTCGGCCAGGCTGTCGACCTCGCGCACGATCTCCGAGGCGCGCCGGTAATAGGTGTGGCCGGCCTCGGTCATCGAGAACTGGCGCGTGGTGCGGTTGAGGAGCAGCGCGCCGAGTTCGTCTTCCAGCTCGCGCACATATTTCGACAAAAGGGCCTTGGAACGGCCGATCTTGCGCGCCGCCGCCGAAAAGCCCTCGGCTTCGACCACGTCGATGAAGGCACGCATGCGGGTCAGTGTGTCCATGGTCAGGCCTTTCGTGCCGCGTCGAGGAGTTTCCGGCCGAGCCGTATCAGGGCAATGTCGCTGCCGGAAGGCCCAAGCAGCGACAGGCCGAACGGGGCGCCGGCGACCGAGCCGATGGGCAGGGTGATTTGCGAGAAGCCGGACAGGCCGGCCAGGCACAGAAGCTGGAGCGCCCGTTCGCGATAGGCCTGGAACTGCTCCGGCGTGCTGTCGACGTAGGGCGCTGGGCCCGGCACCGTCGGCAGGACAAGGAAGCCGTCCTTGCCGAGCAGGGCGCTCAGTTCGCCGCGAAAGGTCAGCCGGCGCACCTTTTCAGCCTGGGCTGTCTTGTCGTCGACGGCACGGCCAAAGCCGAAGCGCTCTTCAACGCCGGGGCCGAGGTCGCGCTCACCGCTTGTGATCCATTCGCCATGCACCGCCCAGGCCTCCCTGGCCTGCAGCCGGCGAAAGCACCAGTAGAGTTCATCCGCGGATGAGGTGAAGCGGATTGCCTGCGTCAAAGGCGGGCCGAAGACCGCGCTCGCCAGCGCCTTCATTCCTGCATATTCGGCAATCGCTGGGCGGGCGACCATCCCATCCAGCCATTCCAGCGCCAGCGGCCGGTCGAGCGTGTGCTGGTGCGGGTCGCGGCCGAGCAGCAGCTTGCCGACGGTCTCATAGGTCTCGATATCGTCGGCGAACCAGCCGAACGTGTCGAAGCTCGGGGCCAGCTTCATCGAGCCATCGAGCGAAATGCGGCCATGTGTGGTGCGCAGCCCGATCAATCCGCAGAAGCTCGCCGGCGCGCGGATCGAGCCGCCGGTGTCGGAGCCGGTGGCGATATCGGCCAGCCTGCCCGCCACTGCCGCCGCCGATCCCGATGACGAGCCGCCGGTGACGCGGTCGGGCGCTGCCGGGTTCACCGGAAACGAGAAATGCGCATTCTGGCCGAACAGCGCGAAGGCAAGCTCGTCGGTCTGCGTCTTGCCGACGAAGCGTGCGCCGGCATCGAGAATCATCTGCACGGCGGGTGCCGTGCGCGAAGCGGCGGGGCTTTCAGCGAATTTCCTGGAATTGCCGCAGCCGGTGCGGTAGCCGGCGACGTCGTAGATGTCCTTGACGGCCAGCCGCAGGCCGGCCAGGGGCCCGAGTTCGGCATGTGCCACCGGCATCTGGCGAAGATAGAGAAAGGCGTTGAGAGGGCCGTGCGTGCCTGTCATCGTTCGATATCCGGATACGGTTGCCGCAACATCGTTCGATGCCAGAAATTTTACAACCTGGGATACGATTTTTATTGATTGTGACGGCAACCAGCCATATATCGCGCTTGCCCAAAGTCGCACGTGCCTGTGGGTGTCCGCCGATCCTCGAATGGTGAGGGAAATCGGTAAGGTAACTGGAGCCAACCCCTCCAGTCGGTCTAGCGGCCAACCGCCAGCCCGAGGACACCTTGAAGCAACGACGGTGCGGGCCTTTCTGGTGTTCTGCCGGTTGTCCAAAAACCGGGGTTACTGAAGAGGCACACCTTCATTGCCGGCAGTGCGGACGGGTCTCCCATCCAAGCCAAGGCAGACAAAGCGAACCGAGGCCGGGCAAGGCCAAGGTTCACCGCCGCGAGACGGCGCTTCATGGTTCCGGGGTCTCCACCGGCTGGTTCCATGGATTTCCGTCCCGCCTTTGTCCACCGCGTGTTCGCGAGGCTGACAGCCCGCGTTCCGCAGCTTTATTGCGCGCCGAAAGGCGCTGATGGAGAGACCCCGATGGCTACCCAGCGCATCCTTGACTTCCTCGCCACCCGACGTCCGACCGGCCCCTGCCTCGTCGTCGACCTCGACGTCGTGCGCGACAATTTCCGCGCCTTCGAGAAGGCGCTACCCGATTCGAAGATCTACTATGCGGTGAAAGCAAACCCGGCGCCGGAAATCCTGCGCCTGCTTGCTGCGATGGGCTCGTCCTTCGACACCGCTTCCGTTGCCGAAGTCGAGATGGCGATGGACGCCGGTGCGCCGGCGGACCGCATCTCCTTCGGCAACACCATCAAGAAGGAGCGTGACATCGCACGCGCCTATCAGCTCGGCATCCGCCTGTTCGCCGTCGATTGCGTCGAAGAGGTCGAGAAGATCGCCCGTGTCGCTCCAGGCTCCCGCGTGTTCTGCCGTGTGCTGACCGATGGCGAGGGCGCCGAGTGGCCGCTGTCGCGGAAGTTCGGCTGCGTGCCGGCGATGGCCGTCGACGTGCTGCGCCATGCCAAGGGGCTCGGCCTCGACGCCTATGGCGTGTCGTTCCATGTCGGCTCGCAGCAGACCGACCTGACCGCCTGGGACCGTGCGCTGGCCGACGCCAAGGTGGTGTTCGCGACGCTCGCCGAGGAAGGCATCGTCTTGAAGATGGTCAACATGGGCGGTGGTTTCCCGACGCGCTATCTGCGTGACGTGCCGGCGGCCCAGGCCTATGGCCAGGCGATCTTCTCGGCGCTGCGCAAGCATTTCGGCAATGCGCTTCCCGAGACCATCATCGAGCCGGGCCGCGGCATGGTCGGCAATGCCGGCGTCATCAAGTCGGAAGTCGTGCTGATCTCGAAGAAGGCCGCCAACGACAATGTGCGCTGGGTGTTCCTCGACATCGGCAAGTTCGGCGGCCTGGCCGAGACGATGGACGAGGCGATCCGCTACCCGATCGTCACCGCGCATGACGGCACGGAGACAGCACCCTGCGTGCTCGCCGGCCCGACCTGCGATTCGGCCGACGTGATGTACGAGAAGACGCCCTATCCGCTGCCTTTGTCGCTGACCATCGGCGACGAGGTGCTGATCGAAGGTACCGGGGCATACACGACCACCTATTCGGCGGTCGCCTTCAACGGCTTCGAGCCTCTCCGATCCTACGTGATCTGACGGTTCGAAAGAACCGATCAGATCATCCGGCGCGGGCGAACAGATCGCCCGCCTGGGCTCGCCTGTGGAACAGTCTCCGCCCGTGAAGGGTTGCGGAAATGGCAATGTCAGTTGAAATCGTGGGCCACGCGCCGGCCTTTGTGATGGTCGCCGAAACCGCCGCCGACGTTGCGGTGCGCGAGGCGTTGCTCGATCGGGCCATGGGGCCGAAGCGGCGGAAAAAGTCGTCTGAGAAGCTGCGTCGCGGCCGCCGGCCGTCGGAGGGCCTGGCCTTCGTCGCCCGCGATGCGTCGGGCACCGTGGCTGGCACGGTGCGGCTGTGGGATGTCACGCTGGGCGAGGGCGGCAAGGCAGCGCTGCTGCTTGGCCCGCTCGCCGTCGATCCGTCGCTCAAGAGTGCCGGCATCGGCTCGGCGTTGATGCGTCATGCCATCGCCGAGGCGGCGCGCCTTGGCCACGCCGCGATCCTGCTGGTCGGGGATGCGCCCTACTATGGACGCTTCGGCTTCTCGGCCGCCAGGACCGGTTCGCTGGCCATGCCGGGACCCTATGAGCGGCACCGCCTGCTGGCGCTGGAGCTGGTGGAAGGCGCGCTTGACGGCGTGCACGGCACGCTGAAGGCTGCCGGTCGCAAGCTGAAGGCGCAGGAATTGACATCGGCGGCCTGAGACACGAAGCCGCCGGCAGCTCATGCAAAAACGCCGCCCGAAAAGGCGGCGTTTTTTCGCGATTGGGGGCGCCGCCTTGGGCGGCTGGATGCCTTCAGCCGATCAACTGGCTGAGCGCCATGGCGACGGTCATGTCGCCTTCGACCTTTATCTTGCCGGTCATGAACGCCATAGTCGGGTTCAGGTCACCAGCGATCAGCGAATCCAAATCGTCGAGCGAGAGCTTGATGGTGCAATCGGCGGGCGCGTCTGATGTCGAGACGGTCGCGCCGTCGATGACGATGACGCCGTCGCTGCCGGTGTCGAATTTCACGGAACGATCGAACCCGCTGCTTGCCACGCGCGACTTGATCTTCTCGGCAATCTCCTGAACGCTCACGCTGTTCTCCTTGTCTGGTTGCATCTGTCTCGCAACGGCGCTTCGATCCAGCCGAAGCCCATGCCGCGGTTTCGCGATCACGGTCGCTGCCGCATATAGCTTTGGGTTGACGTTTACGTCAACGCGAATTCCGGTGGTTGGTTCCCGCCGACGCGGCAGGCGAGGCCCGATGGGATCGAGGCCTGTGAGCAAGGCAACTCAGTGTTCCTTGAACGCCTTGGTCATTTCGCTCGCCGTCTCGCTTTTCTTGCGGCGCAGCCAGTTGTCGCGGATTTCGTCCTTCGACAGGAAATTGACCTGATCGATCAGAACCTCATGCACCAAAGGGGCGCCGACACGCGCGTTGACGGTATCGCGGATCGCTGCACGGAAGGCATCGAGATCGATCGTCGCCTTGTTGGTGAAGTCGATCTGCGGATTGGAATAAAGGTAAGAGTAGACCTGGTCGGTGATCAGCGCCTCCGCCGGAATCGACAGCTTCTTTATCTGCTCGGGTTCGACCGTGTAGACGAGCTTGGTCAGGAAATAGCCGCCGATCTGGGAATCGCGGATCAGCGGCACCGAAATGATGTCGGTCTTGACGTAGTCGAGGCCGCCCAGCATCGGCTTCGGCTTTTCGCCGACACCCTTTTCGCCCGCAGCCTGGAACGAATAGAACACGGCGCCGAGCGTGGCGGCGCAGATCCAGACGGCGATGGCGATGACCTTGATCATCGGGCCCTGCTATCCCCTTGGTCATTCCCTTGCGATGGCAACGCGGCACTGCGCTGTTGCCTGGGCAGGATCGCCGATCTGTCCCTTGCGTTCGGCATCATGCCTTCGCCCAGCCGAACTCGCCGGCGGAATAGGTGCCGTCGGTTTCGGCGCGCTGGATGGCGTGCCGCAACAGGCTGGCGACTTCGTTGACCGCGCTGAGGTGCGCCAGGATCGCCGCCTCGTTCTTCGCCAGCTTCTGGCGCAGTCGGGTCAGGCCCTCGCGATGCTGTTCGAGGAACTCGGCTTCGCTGCCGCCTTTCATGGCGCGAGTCAGCTCGTAGAGGTAGCGGCTCTTGCGGGCGTTCGACGCCTTGAGATCGTAGTTGGTGGCGGTGCGGATGCCGGCCGTCTCTTCCTCGACCACTTCCTCGATGCGGCCGATGATGGCGGCGAGGTTGCCAGGCCGCGCGAACGGGATCGGCGCTTCCGACGCGGTCGTGCGGGCTGGCAGGTTGGGGGTGAATTCCGAAAAGTCGGCCATGAAAATCCCGGTCTGGTTAGATTGAAACTCGGATACGCACTATCTGCTTGGTTGGAGCATGATCTTCCCAAAACCGGTTCCCGGTTCCGGGACATGCCCTAGATCTTGATGTCTGTCTTGATGGTGGTCTCGTCACCGGTGATCGACCGCGCCGCCCTGCGCTGCAATTCATGCACCAGCGAGGTCGACAGGCTGTTCTGTTGATCGATCTCGGTCTTTTCCGGCCCGCCCGAAACCGGCCCGACCGGCACGACGCGCTTGCCTTCGAGATAGTGGTCGGCAAGCATCGACTTGGCGATGCCGATGCCGCCGCGTTCGGCCATGACGTCGGCCACCCGCTCGGCAAGCTGCGATTTCCACATGTCGCCGGCTAGGCCCTTGCCATAGACGCCTTCGGTGTCCTTGGGCAGCATGTTCTGGATGAAGGTCTGCAGCACCATCGCCTCGAACTTCTTGAATTTTTTGGCGGGATCGGTTGAGGCGGCAGCCTTGTCGGCGG
>NZ_RZQG01000234.1:0-7358 GCF_003998635.1 Mesorhizobium sp. M7D.F.Ca.US.004.03.1.1 | reverse complement strand
GTCTGCCAACAATTCCTCAAGAAAATCAGCGCCTTGCTCCCACACTCTCATGGCGTTGCGCTGCACCAGGCGGTAGGAGTCTTCACGCGACAGGCCGGCCTGCGTCAGCGCCAGCATGACGCGCTGCGAATGCACGAGACCGCGGAACTTGTTCATGTTCTTCAGCATGTTCTCGGGATAGACGAGCAGCTTGTCGATGACGCCGGTCAGCCGTGACAGCGCGAAATCGAGCGTCACCGTGGCGTCCGGCCCGATCATGCGCTCGACCGAGGAATGCGAGATGTCGCGCTCGTGCCAGAGTGCCACATTCTCCATCGCCGGGAGCGCCATGGAGCGCACCATGCGGGCAAGGCCGGTGAGGTTTTCGGTCAGCACCGGGTTGCGCTTGTGCGGCATTGCCGATGAACCCTTTTGGCCCGGCGAAAAATACTCTTCCGCTTCCAGCACTTCGGTGCGCTGCAAATGCCGGATTTCGATCGACAGCCGCTCGACCGACGAGGCGATGACACCGAGCGTGGCGAAGAACATGGCATGGCGGTCGCGCGGAATCACTTGCGTCGACACCGGCTCGGGCTTCAGGCCGAGCTTTGCCGCGACATGTTCCTCGACATAGGGGTCGATGTTGGCAAAGGTGCCGACCGCGCCCGAAATCGCGCAGGTGGCGATGTCTTCGCGCGCATGCACCAGGCGTTCGCGGCAGCGCGAGAACTCGGCATAGGCCTGCGCCAGCTTGACGCCGAAGGTGGTCGGCTCGGCATGGATGCCGTGGCTGCGGCCAATGGTGACGGTGTCCTTGTGCTCGAAGGCACGGCGCTTCAGTGCTGCAAGCAGGCCGTCGATGTCGGCGAGCAGGATGTCGCTGGCGCGGGTAAGCTGCACGGCAAAGCAGGTGTCGAGAACGTCGGAAGACGTCATGCCCTGGTGGATGAAGCGCGCATCCGGCCCGACGAATTCGGCAAGATGAGTGAGGAAGGCAATGACGTCATGCTTGGTGACGCGCTCGATCTCGTCGATCGCCTCGACATCGAATTTTGCCGCACTGCCCTTTTCCCAGATGGTTTTTGCCGCTTCCCTGGGGATGACGCCGAGTTCGGCCAATGCATCGCACGCATAGGCTTCGATCTCGAACCAGATGCGGAACCGGGTTTCGGGCGACCAGATGGCGACCATTTCCGGCCGGGAATAGCGAGGGATCATCGGTCAGTCCTGACGTATCGAGAAGTTTGCCCGCGTCCTAACAGAGGCGGACAAAATGCTCAACGCTGCTGGCGCGCAAACCAGACGCCCGCTGCAAACAGGGCGACGAAACCCAGCGGAAAATAAAGCCGGATGCCCAGCACCACGAACTGATAGAGCGCAATCAACGTCGTGAAGACGAACTGGAGGGCCCAGGTGTGGGTGAAAGCAGGTGCATGCCACTCGGCGTAATAGGAGCGGTACTGCAAGGCAAACAGCCCGCCGGTCAGGCCGATCGTCGCCGCGGCGAGGCACACGAACGCCGCCGCGAAGGCGACTTCCCAGCGCCTTCCCTGCGACACCAGCCGCGCCGCAAACAGGCCAATCGGAAAGGCCAGCGCAGCTCCCACTGCGAACAGCAAGGTGACAATGCGGATTTTCGCCGGTGTCTCCCAGTCGTCCAAAAACAGGGTGACGAGCGCACTGGCGCCCATCGTTGCCGCCCACCACAAGGCGCCGAAAAACGCCGTGCGCGGCGTCGGTATCGCGTGGCGAAGGCGGTTCAGCGCACGATCGAGCCTGGCGGGTTGAACAAGCGGTGTCACAGCCGGCCGGTCACCGCGATCCAGCGAAAGTCCGGCCCCTCGAAGCCGTATTGGCGCACCGCGATCAGCACCGCATAGGCGCTCAGACTGTCGATTGAAAAGGTCTGCACGGCACCGATGCGATAGCCGTTCGGGCAACCCCGGCTTTTCGGTATCGCCTTGTCCTCGTGCAGCAGCTTGGTGGTGCCGCCATCCTGCGCCTCTATGCGCAGCAGCCTGAAACCATTGATCTCGCCCTGGCTCTCGCAACCATCGGTGTTGTTCATGCCGACCTCATCGAGGCGGAACTCGAGCGGTGGGTCTACCGGCGAAAAGATCGGGCGCGGGTTGACCGCCATCCGGTGCGGATCGGCCGAAAGCTCGGTCACTGGGTTGAAACCCGCAGTGATGCCGCGGTTGGCGCTCAGCTCGGCCTGGCTGACAATGGCTTCGCCTTTTTGCCGGGCCTGAAGGCGCGCCGCGTCCAGTTTGGCATTCTCGTCCTCGAGCCGGACCCGGATCGGCGTGCCCTTGAGGAAGCTGTCGGTGCTGGTGTCGATGTAGTAGCGGTTGGCGTAGGGAAAGCCCGATCCATCCTGCACGCCATATTCCTCGAAAGCGAAGACGCCGCCGTCCTTGGTGAAGCCGAGGATTTCAAGCTCGGCGACATCGCCGGCACGTGCGGCGATCGAGGTCGCAAACTGTGCAAGCAGGCCAACGGCAAACAGAAAGAGCATTCGCATCGGTCTTCACCCCCGTGATCGTTTCAATCCCCTAGCACGACGAAATCAAAACGTCGTGCAGTGCGAAAGCCAATGCATCCAATCGGCCCGTCATTTGTTAATGTCGGCAGTCCCAATGGAGAACCACCATGACCGACACCAGCAAAATTCGTGAGCATATGGAAGTCGTCGGCGCCGACGGCGTGCATGTCGGCACCGTCGACAAGGTCGACGGCCAGCGCATCAAGCTGACCAAGGCCGATAGCGGCGAGGGCGCTCACAAGGGCCATCACCATTACATTCCCCTGAGCCTCATTGCCGAGGTCGATGGCAAAAAGGTCTGGCTGTCGGCGAATTCCGATGTCGCGGTGACGTTCGAGGAAGAAAAGTCCGATCCGGTCTGATCAACCCCTTCGCTTCATCCCAAGCGTGACGACCAGACCGGAAACAGATCGCCATCCGCAGGCGTCGCGGCAAACACGCCGCGGCTGATGGCACGCGCCATCGTGGCACCGGCAGCGGCGTAAAGGTCGATTGCCGCGTCGGCTCCGAGCTCGATACCGCTCGTGCCCGTCGCCAGCGCGAACACAAGGTCGCCGTCGGCCGGCGTGTGCGTCGGCCAGATGGCGCGCACGAACCCGTCATGCGCTGATATCGCCAGCCGTTTTGCGGCAGCCTTGGTGAGAATCGCATCGGTGGCAATGACGGCTATGGTGGTGTTGCCGCCGGTCTCCATCTGCCTGCCAAAATGCTTGTCGCGATATTTCAAAAGAATCTGCTTCGCGTCGTCCGGCATAGGCAAGGGATAGCCAAGCCCGCCGAATTCGTCGCCGATTTCGAACGGCGCCGCCCAGAAATGGCGGGTTCGGCTAACGGTTACCGAACCGGTCGGATTGACGGCGGCCAGCGCACCGATGGTGATGCCACTGTCCAGCAGCGTCGAGGCGGAGCCGAGACCGCCCTTCAGCCCTGAGGTCAATGCACCGGTGCCGGCACCGATCGTGCCGAGTTGGAAATCGACGGTGGCGGTTTGCACTGCTTCATAGCCAAGCTCACGGTAGGGTGGATAACGGCCCCAATCCTTGTCGCCGCCATTGCGCAGGTCGAACAGGATCGCCGATGGCACGATCGGCACGCGAAAACCACCGACCTCCAGGCCGATGCCGCGTTCGCGCAAGGCCGCCTGCACCCCGGATGCCGCGTCGAGGCCGAAAGCCGAGCCGCCAGAAAGCACCACGGCGTGCACCACCTCGACCGAATTGTGCGGCTCGAGCAGATCGGTCTCGCGGGTGCCCGGCGCACCGCCCAGGATCTGGACGCCCGCCACCGTCGGCCCATCGCAAAGGATCGTCGTGACGCCTGATTTCAGCCTGGCATCCGACGCATTGCCGACGCGCAGGCCGGCAATGTCGGTGATCAGGTTGCGCGGGCCGGTGCGAAACATCAGTTGCTTTCCAAGGGCGCAAAGCGTGTGCCGTCGAAGCGGAAGACGCGATAGGGGCTCTGGCTGAGATCGCCTTTCGCATCAAAGCGGATCGGCCCGATCGCAGTGGTGAAATCCTGTCCGGTCAGGGCTTCAGCCAGCGGCTTGCCCGAGCTTTCAGACAAGCCTGCCGCCGCCTTGGCGATTTCGACCGCCGCAAAGGCGGGCAGCGTATAGCCGTCAGGCACGATCTTCTGCGTGGCGAAGGCTGCCAGAACTTTGGGGTCGGCGACATCGGCCCATTCCGGCGGTGCGATCATCAGTGTGCCCACGGCATAAGGCACATCGCCCGGCGGTGTGCGCAGATTCTCGCCGCCGGCAAAGACGATACCGGCCTGGAGCTGTGCGGCATCGCGGCCCATGATAGCGATGTCGTCGCCGTCGCCGCCGGCAAAAACATGCGTGGCGCCGGCCTTCTTCAGCCGACCGATCATGCCGATCTGATTGTCGAGCTGTGGCCGGAACGTATCGACGAATACCGGTTTCAGCGCCGCCTGCTCGGCCGCTGCCCGCAGCGTCTCGGCGATCTCACGGCCATAGATGGTGCCGTCGTCGATGATGGCGAACAGCTCGTTCTGCCACAGATGGGTGAGGGCAGAGGCGACGGTGTTGCGCTCATCGTCGCCGCGTGGCCCGAGGCGATAGACCGGCCAGCCGGTCTTGGCGTGGCGGTCGGTCAGGCTTTCGGTTCGCACGCCAACGGTGATGACTGGAATGCCGGCGTCCTTGAGGATCGGCATCGCCGCCTCGATCGCCTCGGTGCAGAGAAAGCCGACCACGATGCTGACCTTGGCCGCGGCGAATTCCCTGGCCGCAGCAGCGCCGCCGTCGGCGGTGCAGGCATCATCCACGGTCTTGAGTGCGATGCCGTTCGCTTCGGCCGCCAGACCGGTGCCGGCCTCGATCTGCTTGCCGAGAATGGCCGATGGTCCCGACAGGGGCGCGGCGACGCCGACCAGCAGCGTCTGGGCGCTGGCGGCGCTGGCCATGAACAGCCAGACCAATGCGGCCGTTGTCGTTACCCTGGGTCGCATCCTGGTGAAGAATTCCTCCAAGCTGGCGACATCTTGCAGGCGCCAATTCCCGCCAAGACCTAAAGGCTGCCCGGCCTTGGTGCAACATGCGAATTCAAGGAGATGAGCCGAGGTCCAGCCGTCGCCTCGCTTGTGGCATGTCGTATGTCGCCATATATAGCGATAGGGTCATGACCATGGAAAATTTCCGGTGCTGAAGAAGAACGACATTGGGCCGCAGGCCTATCGCGACGCAATGAGCCACTTTGCCGGCCACGTCCATGTGGTCACCACCGACGGGCCGGCCGGCAAGCGCGGCGCGACGGTGATCGCCGCCTGTTCGGTGTCGGACACTCCGCCGACCATTCTGGTCTGTCTCAACCGCGAAAATCTCAAGAACGAGCCGTTCGTTAAAAACGGCAAATTTGCCTTGAACACGCTGGCTTCGCACCAGGAGCCGCTGTCGGTCGGCTTTTCCGGCATCACCGGCCTGCCAGTCGAGGAGCGTTTCGCGCTCGGCGAATGGGACGTGATCTCCACCGGCGCGCCAACCCTAAAAGGCGCGCTCGCCGTGTTCGACTGCGAATTGATCGACACCAAGGACCTGGCCACCCATCGTGTGCTTTTTGGCAAGGTGACAGGTCTGCGGATGGGCGATAATTTGCGGCCGCTGATCTACCACGCCCGCGGCTACCACGTACTGGAAAGCGGAGCGGCGGCGTTCACGGAGAAAGAATGACCGAGTTGAAACCGCGCGCCGCGCCGCGGACGATCGACGAGACGCTCGATCTCCTGACCGGCGCGGATTATGTGGCGGACCGGTCGCTGGCGACCGTGCTGTTCCTGTCGTTGCGCATGAAGCGGCCGCTATTCCTCGAGGGCGAAGCCGGCGTAGGCAAGACCGAGATTGCCAAGGTGCTGGCACAGGCGCTTGGCCGCCGGCTCATCCGTCTGCAATGCTATGAAGGCCTCGACGTTTCTTCCGCCGTCTATGAGTGGAACTACGCCGCGCAGATGATCGAGATCCGCATGGAGGAGGCGGCCGGCAAGGTTGAGCGCTCCGCCATGGAGCGCAATGTCTTCTCCGAAAAATACCTGATCCGCCGCCCGGTGCTCGATGCGCTGACCGGCAAGACGGGCGCCGCCCCGGTCTTCCTGATCGACGAGCTCGACCGCACCGACGAGGCGTTCGAGGCTTTCCTGCTCGAAATCCTGTCCGACTTCCAGGTGACGGTGCCTGAACTCGGCACCATCAAGGCGGAAGAACCGCCGATCGTCATCATCACCACCAACCGCACCCGCGAGATTCATGACGCGCTGAAACGGCGCTGTCTCTATCACTGGGTCGACTATCCCAATGCCGAGCGCGAGCTGGAGATCGTGCGCCGCAAGGTGCCACAGGCCAATCAACGGCTTTCGGCCGAAGTGGTGTCGTTCATCCAGAAGCTGCGCCAGATCGAATTGTTCAAGGTGCCGGGCGTCGCCGAAACCATCGACTGGGCAGGCGCGCTGATCGAACTCGACAAGGTGGCGCTCGATCCGGAAACCGTATCCGACACGATCGGCGTGCTGTTGAAATACCAGGACGACATTGCCCGCATCGAACAGGGCGAAGGCCGGCGCATCCTCAACGAGGTGAAGGCCGAGCTTTCGGCGGCGGAGTAGGCGATGCCGCGCCCCGAGCCGAAAGAGGCCATGCCGCACGGACGGATCGCCGACAACATCGTCTATTTCGCCCGCACCTTGCGCAAGGCAGGCATGCGGGTCGGGCCGGCCTCGGTCAAGGATGCCATCGAGGCGGTGCTGGTCGCCGGCATCGGTTCGCGCGACGACTTCTACTGGACGCTGCACGCCGTGCTGGTGTCCAGGCGTGAGGATCACGCCATTTTCGACGAAGCGTTCCGGCTGTACTGGAAGTCGCGCGAACTGATCGAAAAGATGCTGGCGATGTTTTCGCCGGTGGCGCCCGACGCCAGGGAAAAGCAGAAGCCCCGTCCTGCCGAGAACCGCGTCAGCCAGGCGATGTTCGAGGGCCACCAGAAGAACCAGCCGGCCCAGGAAATCCCCGAGATCGAGGTCGACGCCCGCTTCACCTTCTCCGGCAACGAGGTGCTGCGGGCTAAGGACTTTGCCCAGATGAACGCCGCCGAAATGGCCGACGCCAAGAAGGCGATCGCCAAGCTCCGGCTGCCTTTCGACATGGTGCGAACCCGGCGCTTCAAGGCCGATGCGCATGGCCGCCGCATCGATCCGCGCGCCATGATGCGTTCGGCCGCGCGCACCGGCGGCGAACTGATCCTGCCAAAATTCCGCTCACCGCGCGAAGTTCATCCGCCGCTGGTGGTGCTGGCCGACATTTCCGGCTCGATGAGCCAATACA
>NZ_RZQG01000233.1:0-7382 GCF_003998635.1 Mesorhizobium sp. M7D.F.Ca.US.004.03.1.1 | reverse complement strand
GATTTCACCTCTGGCGATGTCGAGATCGATGTGATCGCACGCCGTCAGCGTGCCGAATATCTTGGTGAGGCCACGGACCTCGAGCAGGTTCGTGCCGTCCTGATTTGCACTCACAGTGCCTCCCATCTGGTTAGCCAGATATGTTCTGTGTTCCCGCAAGCATGGTAGGCGCGGCCGGCTCTCATCGGAAAGCGGCACGCGTCTTGAAAGAGCTTCAAGAATTTCAGCGGAAATTCAAGGATTAGCAAGGCAGAACGGACTAAGGGATGAGAATGGTCGTCCCTGTCGTCCTGCGGCCCTCGAGGTCGGAATGCGCTTTGCCGGCGTCCTTGAGCGCATAGCGCTGGTTGATCTTGATCTTGACGGCGCCAGTGAGCACGACTTCGAACAAGGCAGCGGCGGACGCCTCGAGGTCTTCGCGTTTTGCATTGTAGACGAACAGCGTCGGCCGGGTTGCGAACAACGAGCCCTTCTGTGCCAGCAACGACATGCTGAACGGCGGGATCGGTCCGGAGGACTGGCCGAAGCTGACGAACATGCCAAGCGGCCTCAGGCAGTCGAGTGAAGCCGGAAACGTGTCGTTGCCGACCGAATCGTAGACGACATCGCACTTCCTGCCGCCGGTGATGGCGGCGACGCCGGCGACGAAATCCTGTTCCTTGTAGTTGATGACGTGGTCGAAGCCGTGCACCTTGGCGAGTTCGATCTTGTCGGACGAACTGGCGGTGCCGATGACGGTCGCTCCGAGATGTTTCGCCCATTGGCCGAGGATCAGCCCGACGCCGCCGGCCGCGGCATGGAACAGGATCGTGTCGCCGGCTTTCACCTTGAATGTCCGGCGCAGCAGATATTCTGATGTCATGCCTTTCAGCATCATCGCGGCGGCCTGTTCGTCGCTGATGCCATCTGGAACCTTGACGACGCGGCTGGCATCGATGATGCGCTTTTGCGCGTAAGCCCCTGTCGTCACGGCATAGGCGATGCGATCGCCCTGCTTCAGCCAATCGACGTCCTGGCCCACCTCCAGCACCACGCCGGCGGCTTCGCTGCCTGGCACAAGCGGGAACCCGCCGGGCGGCGGATAAAGGCCCGTGCGATGATAGACATCGATAAAATTGAGGCCGATCGCCGTGTGCCGGATCAGGATCTGCCCCGATCCCGGCTGGCCGGGATCTGTGTCCTCATAGGTCAGGACTTCCGGGCCGCCATGGGCGTGGATACGGATCGCTTTGGACATCGTTAGGCTTCCTTGAGAAAACTGGCTGATCAGGCCTTTTTGGCACCGAGGTTGGGAAAGAACTGCATGACGCCACCGATGCAGGCAAGGTAGAGCCCGGTGATGGTGATGCCAATCTTGGTGAAGGTGCTGACCTGTTCGCCGAGCACGCCGATCTGATCATAGAAGGCGGCAAGTGCCGCCTGCGCCAGGGCAAGCGCGCCGAAAGCGCACCACAAAAGGGTCATCGCAAGATTGATGCGCCGCAGCCGCACCACACGCACCGGATGGATGAAGTTGATCGGCACGAAAGTCAGAATGCCGGCCGCCACCACCACCGCGAACGAAACCCATTGTCCGGGCTCGATGACGAACAGCGTGAACACCACCATGTTCCAGACCACCGGGAATCCCTTGAAGAAATTCTCCTTCGTCTTCATGCCGGTATCGGCATAGTAGATGGCGCTGGAGACGACGATGATCGCCGCCGACAGGAACGACAGGCCTTCGCCCATGAAGCCGCGCTGATAGAGCGCGAAGGCCGGGATCAGCACATAGGTCACGTAGTCGATGATGTTGTCGAGCAGTTCGCCCGACCAGGCCGGCAGGATCTCCTTGACCTCGAGCTTGCGCGCGATCGGCCCGTCGATGCCGTCGACGAACAGCGCCAGCCCGAGCCACCAGAACATCGCCGTCCAGCGCTCTTCGCTTGCCGCCACCAGCGACAGGAAGGCCAGGAACGAGCCCGATGCGGTCAAGAGATGGACGGAGAACGCCCTTGCCTGCGGCCAGGTGACTTTCTTCTTCGGCCGCGGAATCCGGTCCGTGATCTTCTTGGCGGCTTTTCTGGCCGTTGTGTTCTTGCTCACGGGCCCCGCCAATCCAGCTTGCAGATTTCGGCCGAACGGCCGGCGAAATTCCAGTTGCGGCCGAAAGCCCGCATCTTGCTTTTGTCGGACCTGGCCACGATGATCTCCGGCGCGATCCAGTATTCAGAATTGCTGATCACCGTATCCTTGTCGCGGTCCTTGCCGGGGATGGGTGTCACCGCCCCGTCGATGATCTTCGGTATCTGGAAGATGCGCGTCTTGTCACGCGTCTCATAGGTAATCGGCACCTGCTCGACGCCGAGGAATTTGCCGACCAGGATGGAGAGCAGCGATGTGGTTCCGCCCGCCTTGCCGGTGAAGATCTTGGTCAGCGCCTTGACCGCGTAGACCGAGGCTCGCTTGTCGATGAACAGGCCGGCGGTCCAGTTGCCGCGGCTCATGTAACCGGGGATTTCCATGACCAGCCCAAGATTGAGATTGGACAGGTCGACGTCGCCGAAATGGCCTGCATCGATGCGAAACCCGGCCCAGGTCTGGCAATAGCCTTCAGTTGGCGGATGGTTGCCGAGGGACAGCACGCAAGGGCAAAAAACCGTGCAATTGCAGGAGAGTACAAGCTCTCCCTTCATTGCCCAGTTATGATCTGCCATCGATTTTCCCCCACTCACAGCGAGACTACTAGCAGCGCGGCTGCCCAGACAAGCAGTATCGCACCGGCCAGCCGGGTTGGAACCCTGCTGGCCGTTTGTTTTTCGATCAGGGTGAACAGCCCGATCAGCGCCATCCAGAAGACGTTCATGACGCCGACGGCGAACATCACCAGCATCAACGCCCAGCAGCAGCCGAGGCACCACAGGCCTTGCGTGACGCCAAGCCGGAAGATGCTGGCCGGCCTGGCGCTCCAGTTCGCGAAAAGGATCGAGAACGGGTTCTTGCATTTCTTCAGGCAGGCTTCCTTCAGGCCACTGAACTGATAGAGGCCGGCGACCAGCAGAGCGAGCGCACTGGCAGCGCCGACGACCGGGTCGAGCATCTCGCCTGAAGCGGCGAATGTATGGGCGGCCAGGGTCAGCGCCGCGAACATCACTGAGGCAGCGAGCCAGACGCTGAGGTAACCAGCGACCAGCACCAGCGGATGGACGACTGGTTCGCCCTTGATGCGAGCCGTATCGGCGATCTCGCAATAGGTGCGGATCATCGGCGCGGCCGAAGGCAGCATCGTTGCGATCGCCATCAGGAACCACATGAAAACGAGCGCGCCGACCTGCAGGCCGAGACTTGCGTCCAGAGGCACCGGCGAGAGGCAGAGCGCAAAGAACCGTTCCAGGAAATCGGGCAGCGGCAATCGCGGCAGATTGCGCAGGATCGTGTCGCCAGGGGTGCTGACGCCTGCAATCCTGCCTTCAGCGCTGCGGATTGCCATCGCGGCAAGAGACAGCCAGGCAAGCAAGATACAGGCGCCGACAACGACGTTTACCGTGACGCGAGGATTTCGTGCGATGCTCGCCATGGCGCGGCCGGCGCGGTCGAGATGGCTGAAGTCGTCTTGCTGGCCGGTCATGTCATTCGAATGGGCCGAATCGCCGCGTTGATCAAGCGGCATGATCTGACCTATATGCTTATCGAACGGCGGGTCGGGGAGACCGCCTCGCACTGCAAGCCGGAAGCCGATCTTGGAGCATGAGCAAACTGCGCGGATACTGGTTGCTGGCACGGGGCCGGCAGGACTGATCGCGGCGCTCGGTTTTGCCGCCGCAGGTTTCCCGGTGACGCTGGTCGGGCCGGAGGCCACTGCCCCCGATGGTCGCACCACGGCCCTGATGAACCCCGCCTTGAAAGTGCTTGAGCGGCTGGGCGTGCTCGAAGACATCAAGCCCAAGGCGGCGCCCCTGAAAGTCATGCGCATCGTCGACGCGACCAGCCGGTTGATCCGCAGCCCGGTCGTCACCTTTCGCGCAAGCGAGATCGATGAGGACCAGTTCGGGCTGAACCTGCCCAACAGCGTGCTCAATCCGGCACTCGCCAGCAAGGTTGCCGCGCATGCCGGCATCGAATGGCTGAAGTCAATGGTGGCGACCTGGCACCTCGATGCCGAGCACGTCCGTGCCGTCCTGAGCGACGGCAGCTCGGTGGATGCATCGCTGGCGGTCGCCGCGGACGGACGCTTGTCGCCGGCGCGCCAGGCAGCCGGCATCTCGACCTCGGCTCGCTCCTATCCGCAGGCGGCTTTTGTCCTCAATTTCCGCCACAGCAGCGACCACGCCTTCACCTCGACGGAATTCCACACCGAAACCGGCCCGTTCACGCAGGTTCCCCTTCCCGGCAATCGCTCGAGCCTGGTTTGGGTGGTGAGGCCCGAGACCGCGACCGAACTCGCCGCATTGGACGATGCGACGCTTTCGATGCGGGTCGAACAGCAGATGCAGTCGATGCTGGGCCGGGTGACGATCGAGCCGGGCCGGCAGATCTATCCGCTTTCGGCGGTGACGCCGCTGCGTTTCGCGCGAGACCGTGTGGCGTTGGTCGGCGAAGCCGCCCATGTGTTTCCGCCGATCGGCGCGCAAGGCCTCAATCTCGGCATCAGGGATGTCGACGATCTGATTGGAATCGCTTGTGAAAATCGGAGCGATCCCGGCGCCGCCAAGGCCTTGGCAGCCTATGACTTCAAGCGTCGGCCCGATATTCTGGCGCGCAGCAGCGCGGTCAACCTGCTCAACATGTCGCTGCTATCCGACATGCTGCCGGCGCAGATGGCCCGCGTTGCCGGGCTCGGCGCGCTCGGTGGCTTCGCGCCGCTTCGCGCCTTTTTCATGCGCGAGGGACTTCGTCCCGGCAGCGGTTTCGCGGCACTGGCCGGCGGCCTGCGAAGGCCGGCACGCTGACAGCGAATTTCCGAACGTTTCCGATAATCTGCGTCATCGACATCGTCGCGTGCTGCAAACCTTTGCATCGCGTCCTGCGTAGCTTAGAGGCGCGCTTGGACGCTTCGGGATTGAATTGATGAGCCGTCTGCGCCAAATAAGCTCAAGGAATTCAGTGGTGAGTACGATGAAAACAGCCAAATTCGCAATCGGACAGGTGGTTCGCCACCGGCTGTTTCCATTCCGGGGCATCATTTTCGACGTCGATCCGCAATTCGCCAACACCGACGAATGGTACGAAGCCATCCCCGCCGACGTTAGGCCGCGCAAGGATCAACCTTTCTACCATCTGCTCGCCGAGAATTCGGAGACCGAATACATCGCCTATGTCTCCGAGCAGAATCTGCTCGAGGATCAGTCGGGTGAACCGGTCCGGCATCCGCAGATCAAGGAGATGTTCGACAAGAAGCCGGATGGGGGCTACCAGCCGAAACGGCAGTCGAGGCATTGACCCACCAGGGTCACAAAAAAAGCGGGGCATGATCCCGCTTTTTTATTGGCTCGGCGATATCGGCCGATCAGTTGGCGGTCTTCGCCTTGTCCTGCTCTTCCTTGAGCTTCTTGGCGAAATCCTGGTTGTTCTTGGCGACGAAGTCCTGAAGCTTCTTCTGCCGGTCCTCGATGTCCGACTGCTGCAGCGCCGGGCCGTCATAGGCGCCGCTGAAGCCCTGCAGGGCGATCTTGATCGGGTTGGGCTGGTTCTGGAAATTGACGGAGGTCAGCGTGATCGCCTGGCCTTTCTTGAACGAGGCGACAAGCTGATCGGTCAGCGGCACTTCGGCCACGCAACGATCCGGGAAGCAAATCACATAGTCGAGCTTCTGCGCCTTGCCGGTGTCGATCTGCAGGCCGATGCCGGGAGGCACCAGACGACCGGTTGGGACCGTCACCTGGAACACCTTGCGGTTCACTTTGCCCTTGAGCTCGATCAAGCTGACGCCGGTGACCAGCTGGCCATTGCCGGCGGTGGTGATGTTCTGGACATTGCAGATGTCGACGTCTTCCTGCTTGGTGCAGGCCTTGAACCAGCCTTGCGGAATCTGCTGTTGCTGCTGTGCGGAAGCAGCGGGAAGTCCTGCGCCCAGAAAGCCGATCACGCCAGCGGCCATGACCGACAGGCGGTACGCGTTGCTGTTCAGGCTCGTCATGTCGTGCACTTCCTCTCAAATGATCCCGGGACCGGCTTCTTCGTGCCGTGTGGTCCAGCTACCTGTTGCCGAAATGAGGCAACAGAATGACTTCGGAGGGCGTGTTACACTGCAAGCGAGGCCGAATCCAGCCCGACGTGAGCAATTGTTGAGCGCGCGGTTGGCTGGCGCGCAGCCGCCTCATGCTAGGGTGCACACCGAATCATCAAGCCGACCCAGTAAGGAGACGGTCATGGGCCGCGTTCTTGTTTGGCTGATCACCGCGATATCGTTTCTCGCACTTTCGCATCAGCCGGCCGCATCGGAGCCGAAGCACGCGATCGCCATGCAGGGCGAACCGGCGCTGCCGCCCGACTACACGCATTTCAACTACGTCAATCCCGATGCGCCGAAGGGTGGCTCGATCACCTATTGCGTCGTCGGCAGCTTCGACAATCTCAACCCTTTCATCCTCAAGAGCCTGCGCACGACGGCGCGCGGCATGATGGACACGATCTTCGGCAATCTGGTTTTCGAACCGCTGATGCAGCGCAATGCCGACGAGGCTTTCACGCTCTACGGGCTGCTGGCCGACACGGCCGACATGGATCCCGAGCGCAAGAGCATCGAATTCCACCTCAATCCGAAAGCCAAGTGGTCGGACGGCCAGCCGGTGACGCCGGAGGACGTGCTGTTCAGCTATGACGTCTACACCGAGAAAGGGCGACCGCCCTACAGCGACCGCATGGCCAGGGTCGCCAAGCTCGAAAAGACCGGCGACCACAGTGTGCGCTTCACCTTCAACGACAAGGCCGATCGCGAATTCCCGCTGATCATCGCGCTGACGCCGATCATCCCGAAGCACGCCTTCGACAAGGAGACCTTCGACAAGACGACGCTGAAGCCGGTGATCGGCAGTGGTCCCTATACGATCGCGCAGGTACAGCCCGGCCAGCGCATCGTGTTCAAGCGCAACCCGGATTACTGGGGCAAGGATGTCCCTGCCAAGCGCGGTTTCGACAATTACGACCAGATCACCATCGAGTATTTCCTCAACGCCAACGCCAAGCTCGAAGCGTTCAAGAAAGGCCTTTGCGCCATCGACGATGACAGCGACCCGGTCAAGCGCGAGCGCGATCTCGATTTTCCGGCCTTCCACAAGGGCGATGTGGTCGCGCAAACCTTCGACACCGGCATTCCGCCCGTCGTGACCGGCTTCCTGTTCAACACAAGGCTGCAGAAATTCGCCAATCCGGCCGTGCGGCGCGCGCTCGGCATGCTCTACGAC
>NZ_RZQG01000232.1:0-7385 GCF_003998635.1 Mesorhizobium sp. M7D.F.Ca.US.004.03.1.1 | reverse complement strand
GTCTGCCACGCGCTCAACAATCTCGGCAGCGCCGGGCAGTGGCTGGATCCGGCGGGGGGGCGGCTGCACCTTGCCCGCAGCCTGGAGATCGCACTCGAGCAGAATTTTCAGGAACATGCGGCGCGCGCCTTCACCAACAGCGCCTGCAGCGAGATGAACCAGCTTGGCTTCGACGCGGCGCAGTCCTTCCTCGATCGCGGCATCAACTATTGCGTTGAAAACGATCTCGTCACGTGGCGTGACTATATGCGCGGCGTGCTGGCGCAGCTGCAGCTGCGCCAGGGGCAATGGGAAGAGGCCGCTACCGAGGCGCTCGATGTGCTGTCCAACGACCATGCGACCATGCTGGTCCGCTATCCCGCGCTGATTGCGCTGGCGAAACTCCGGATACGGCGTGGCGATCCTTCAGCAGAACCGCTTTTCCAGGAAATGAAACAGTTCCTGGAAAGAGGAATGGAGCTGCAGCGGCTGGCGCCCTATGCGGCTGTCATGGCCGAGCAGGCATGGCTCGGGCAAGGCGACGGGCAAGAGGCGCTGCGGCTGATCGATCTTGCCGAGAGCCTGTCGCCGACACGGGCGGTTTTCAGCGAACTGGCGACATGGCGCCAGAAGCTGGCTCCGGATGCCGACCCCGGCGAAACATCAGGCATGGCAGCGCCCTACCGGCTGCTTCTGGCCGGAGACTGGCGGGCGGCGGCGGCACTTTGGGCGGATCTCAACGCACCCTATGAACGCGGGCTTGCACTCGCCCAGGGTGACGAGGAAGCGCAGCGTTCGGCGCTGGAGATTTTCGAAAACCTTGGCGCCAGACCGGTGGCCCAGCGTGTGCGCGAAACGATGCGGCGCAACGGCGTCAACATCGCCCGGGGGCCGCGCCGCACGACGCGCGAAAATCAGGCCGGCCTGACCCAGCGCCAGATGGAAGTGCTGCAGCTGATCGAACGCGGCTTTTCCAACAAGCGGATCGCCGAGCAGCTGACCATTTCGCCGAAGACCGTCGATCACCATGTCTCGGCGGTGCTGGGCAAGCTGGAGGCCGTTTCGCGCGGTGAAGCCACTGCGGCGGCACGCGATTCAGGGCTGCTGTAGGAAGTTTGTTCGGGAGGACGGGATCGAAGGTCGGCGATCCTTCGCGCTCCTCTGCCCTGCCTGGCATCTCCCCCTCGAGGGGAGATCGCCCTCTCCGAGGCTTTCGCCAATTGTCAAAGTTGAGGGTAGGGCGTCGCAACTGCCGATCTCCCCCCATGAGGGGGAGATGGCCGGCAGGCCAGAGGGGTGCTGTCCCGCCGACCTATCAAATGATCAGGCGAACGCGCCGTGGCAGTGCTTGTACTTCTTGCCGGAGCCGCAGGGGCAGGCCTCGTTGCGGCCGACCTTGCCCCAGGTCGCCTGGTTGTTGGGGTCGCGGTCCTCGGGAGCGACGACGGCGGTTGTCTCCGGGCGGACCAGAAGGGCGGTCTCGCCGCCTTCGAAGTCATTCTCGCCGGTGGTGCCGTCGATATGGGTGCCGAACATGTCGGGCGCCTCGGGCGGCGGGGCTTCGGCGGCCTGGCGGACCAGCTCGACGCGCATCAGCTGCGCAGTGACGGCCTGGCGCAGATTGCCCAGCATCGCCTGGAACAGCTCGAACGCCTCGCCCTTGTATTCCTGCAGCGGATCGCGCTGGGCGTAGCCGCGGAAGCCGACGACCGAACGCAGATGGTCGAGATTGACGATGTGCTCACGCCACAGATGGTCGAGCGTCTGCAGCACCACCGAACGTTCGACATAGCTCATCACCTCGGGACCAAAACGCTCGGAGCGCTCCTTGGCGGCGGCGTCGGCAGCCTGGGTGATGCGCTCGCGGATGTCGTCCTCTGCGATGCCCTCTTCCTTGGCCCAGTCTTCGATCGGCAGGTCGAGATTGAGGAATTCGGCGACCTCGGCCTTCAGGCCCGCGACATCCCACTGCTCAGCATAGGCATTTTCGGGAATGGCCTTGGCGACGATCTCGTCGATGACGCCCTCGCGCATCTCGCCAATGGTTTCAGAAAGGCCTTCGCCATCCATCAGTTCGATGCGTTGCTCGAACACCACCTTGCGCTGGTCGTTGGAGACGTCGTCATATTTCAAAAGGTTCTTGCGGATGTCGAAGTTGCGCGCCTCGACCTTCTTCTGCGCCTTTTCCAGCGCCTTGTTGATCCAGGGATGGATGATCGCCTCGTCTTCCTTGAGGCCGAGCTTCTGCAGCATGCCGTCCATACGCTCGGAGCCGAAGATGCGCATCAGGTCATCCTGCAGCGACAGGAAGAATTTCGAACGGCCGGGGTCGCCCTGACGACCGGAACGGCCGCGCAGCTGGTTATCGATGCGGCGCGATTCGTGACGTTCAGTGGCCAGCACATAGAGGCCGCCGGCGGCCAGGGCCTTTTCCTTCAGCCGCTCGACGTCGGCATTGATCTCTTTTTCCCGCGCCTCGCGCTCGGGTCCGGCCGGCATGTCGCCGAGTTCATCTTCAATGCGCATCTCGGCATTGCCGCCGAGCTTGATGTCGGTGCCACGGCCGGCCATGTTGGTGGCAATGGTGATGGCGCCGGGCTTGCCGGCCTGGGCGACGATCGCCGCCTCGCGCTCGTGGTGGCGGGCGTTCAGCACCTCGAAATCCGTGAAGCCTTCCTTGCGCAGGCGATCGGCCAGCTGCTCGGACTTTTCAATGGAGGTGGTGCCGACCAGCGTCGGCTGGCCCTTGGCGCTGGCTTCGCGGATCTCCCTGACGATCGCCTTGTATTTCTCCTCGACCGTCCGGTAGACCTCGTCGTCTTCGTCCTTGCGGATGACCGGCAGATTGGTCGGAATCTCGGTGACGTCGAGATTGTAGATGTTGCCGAACTCCTCGGCCTCGGTCAGCGCCGTGCCGGTCATGCCGGAAAGCTTCTTGTAGAGGCGGAAGTAGTTCTGGAAGGTGACGGAGGCGAGCGTCTGGTTCTCCGGCTGGATCGCCACATGCTCCTTGGCTTCGAGCGCCTGGTGCAGGCCTTCCGAATAGCGGCGGCCCGGCATCATGCGGCCGGTGAACTCGTCGATGATGACGATCTCGCCGTTGCGGACGATGTAGTCCTTGTCCTTCTGGAACAGCCGGTGCGCCTTCAGCGCATTGTTGACATGGTGGACGATGGCGACGTTCTCGACGTCGTAGAGCGACTCGCCCTTGAGCAGGTCGGCGTCGCGCAAAAGGTTCTCGAGCTTCTCGGTGCCTTCCTCGGTGAAGATCGAGGTCTTCTGCTTCTCGTCGATCTCATAATCCTGCGGCTGCAGCTGGATGATGAAGGTGTCGATGGTGTTGTACATTTCCGAACGGTCTTCGAGCGGACCGGAAATGATCAGCGGCGTGCGCGCCTCGTCGACCAGGATGGAATCGACTTCGTCGACGATCGCGTAATTGTGACCGCGCTGCACCATCTGGTTGCGCTCATACTTCATGTTGTCGCGCAGATAGTCGAAGCCGAGCTCGTTGTTGGTGGCGTAGGTTACGTCGGACGCGTAAGCGACGCGGCGCTCCTCGTCGGACAGGCCGTGGACGATGACGCCGACCGAGAGGCCGAGGAACTTGTAGACGCGGCCCATCCATTCGGAGTCGCGGGTGGCCAGATAGTCATTGACGGTGACGACGTGGACACCATTGCCGGCAAGCGCGTTGAGGTAGACCGGCAGCGTCGCGACCAGGGTCTTGCCCTCGCCGGTGCGCATCTCGGCAATGCCGCCATTGTGCAGCACCATGCCGCCGATCAGCTGGACATCGAAGGGGCGCATGCCGAGCACGCGGCGCGCTGCCTCGCGGGCAGTGGCGAAAGCTGGCACCAAAAGGTCATCGAGCGTGGCGCCGTTGGCGATGTCCTGGCGGAATTTCGCGGTGCGGCCGACCAACTCCTCGTCGGAGAGCGCCCGCATCTCGTTTTCCATGGCGTTGATCGCCTCGACACGAGGCCGGGTCGATTTGACCCGACGATCGTTGGAGGAACCGAAAACCTTACGGGCGAGACCGCCGAGACTGACCATCCAATGGTCCTTTCGATAGAATTCTCAATCTTGAGATGAGCGCCGGCCGGCCCCATCAATTCCACGTGAACGTGGACAAACACAAAAAGCGCCCGGAAAACGGTTCTGGACGCAAAGTCGTTGGACAGATAAGAGGGGGCTCAACTGATGTCAACGCCGCGCTGGCCCTGCCGGTCGCGCCAAATTCCGCCACAATCTGGCTGATCTGGAAGCCACCCCCTCCTCACAATCCCCACCGGAGTCATCTTATGTCCTTGTTGTTCCGCCGCGCGTCGCTCGCCAGCCTTGGCTTGGCCTTCGGCCTGTCGGCCCTTTCGCTGTCGCCGCTGATGGCGCAGCAAACCGCTCCCGCTCCGGCGGATGCAGCAGCACCGGCCGCGGCACCGGTCGATCCGAATACCGTGATCGCCACGGTCAACGGCCAGCCCTTGACCGAAGCCGACCTGGTGCTTGCCGAAGGGGAATTGTCGCAGCAGTTCGCGCAGTTGCCGCCCGAGCAGCGCCGCGCCGCGGCCCTTTCGGCTGCCATCGAGATCCGCGTCATGGCCGCTCAGGCGGTCACGACCGGCCTCGACAAGGATCCCGATTTCCAGCGCCGTATGGCCTTCCTGCAGCAGCGCGCGCTGCATGGCGAGATGGTTGAGAAGGGTGTTGTCGACAAGGTCACCGACGCCGAGGTTCGCGCCCGCTACGACCAGGAAATCGCCAACACGCCGCCCACCAACGAGCTGCACGCCCGTCACATCCTCGTGAAGACGAAGGAAGAGGCCGAGGCGATCATCAAGCAACTCGACGGCGGCGCCGACTTCCAGAAGCTCGCCAACGAGCACACCAGCGATCCGTCAGGCAAGACCAGCGGCGGCGATCTCGGCTGGTTCGGACCTGGCCAGATGGTGCCGGAGTTCGACAAGGCGGCCTCCGCGCTCGAGGTCGGCAAATACACCGAGCAGCCGGTGCAGACGCAGTTCGGCTGGCATGTCATCAAGCTCGAGGACAAGCGCACCAAGCAGCCGCCGGCTTTTGACGACGTCAAGGACCAGGCCAAGCAGGCGGTCATCCGCGACAAGTACTTCGCGCTGGTCAAGTCGCTGCGCGGCGGCGCCAAGGTCGAGATCCCCGACGCGAACCTGAAGAAGGCGGTCGATACGCTGGAAAGCGCCAAGTAGGCCTGAAAGAATTTTTTGAAAGGGGCGCGGCAGCCAAGGGTTGCCGTGCCTTTTTGTCGACCCAGGTCGGCGCTTTCTACCTTCCGGGCACCGCTATGCCGCGCATCACGTAGTGGACGGCCTTGCGTATCGTCGCTTCGTCCTCGTCGAGCCGGTTGGTCAACAGATGCTTCCAGGCGAAGGAGGCGATCAGGTCGGCGACCAGCGCTGCATCGATATCGGCGCCGATTTCGCCCCTTGCCCTGGCGCGTTCGACCATCTGGCCGGTATGGGAGCGTCGACCCAGCGCATAGTCGGCAAGGGCCGCGGACGCCGCATCATCCGACTGCGCCTCGGCGATCAGCGACCTGAACACGCTGCCCGACGATGTCTCGCGCCAGTGCGCGAACAGGTTATTCAGGAAGCCGACGAGATCCTCCTCCAGTCGCCCGGTATCGGGAACATCGACGCGTTTCTGGCGCTGGTAGACTTCGAGCAGCAATGCCGCCTTGCTCGGCCACCAGCGATAGATGGTGGGTTTGCCGGCGCGGGCCCGCCGTGCCACCGCCTCGATCGAGAAGCCGGCATAACCGGCCTCGACCAGCACAGCCTCGGCTGCTTCGAGAATGGCATCGGCGCTGGCGGGATTGCGCCGCGCACCGATCGATTTGCGCGCCGGATCGGCGTCCTCGGCCATTTCTGTCGTCCTCGCCAACAATTTCGCCGGCAATATAGGTGAGGTTGTGGTGAAACGAAACGGACCGTTTTTGACAGATCAAAGAATCCGGCAGATGGCGCTTATTGCATCGCTTGCGATGTCTCGGATTCGATGCGCCAGCCACCGTCGGCCTTGACCAGGCCGAGCGTGACGCGCGCCTTGCCGGTCAGGCGTGCCGCCGACTTGTCCTTTGGAAGATAGTCGTAGTGCATCGCAAAGACGGCCTCGGCGCGATCCTCGCCATGCGGGGTGACCTCCAGGCTGCCGGGCTCGAGGCCAAGCGACCAGGAGGCCCACTGTGCGAACCAGTCGGCCTTGACCTTGGCGATGGCATCGGCGTCGTAGCGTGTGCCGAAAATGGTGGCGGACGGGCCGTAGAGCCGCTTGACGGTCTCGCTCATCGCCTTGGTGTCCGGCGTCAGATAATCCTGGCGCAGGAATTTTTCGATCGATCCCTTGTCATCGCCCACCGAGCGCTCGAGCACGGCAACTTCGGTCGGAGGTGCCGGAGCGGCTGGCTTCCGCGGCTGGGCGGGTTGTCCGTCAGAGACGAATTCGAAACGCTCGAGCAGCGAGCCCTGCTCCCAGGGGCGCTGGGCCTCGCGGGTTTGCGAAACCACGTCGCGGCGCACCGCGATCATCATGTCGTTGATGCTCTGGCCAGGTTCGGCGATATGGCGCAGCAGGGCGGCGGCAAAAGGCGAGTTGCGCCCGCTTCCGTCCATGGCAACGGCACCAGGTGCTGTCGAGAAGGCGATGAAGGAGCCGCGCGTCGAATCGAACTGCGCCAGCCCGGCCAGCGCCGTCGCCGAGCGCATGGTGGCGGTGCGGCTGAGACTGCGGGCAAACGGATTGTTGCGGCAGGCATCGAGAAACACCAGGCTGACCTTGGTCTGCTGTTCCATGATGTCGAGGACTTCGTCGATCGGCATGGCCTCGAGTTGCAGCTTGACCGGCACGTCCAACCTGGCGTCGACCGGCACGATGTAGTTGCGCCCGTCGACCTGCAAGCCGTGGCCGGCATAATAGAATAGCCCGACGCCGGCGCCTTCGAGCGCGTCGGAGAACTCGCCGATGCTGCGTTCGAGCTCACGTTTGCCGAGATCATTGCCTTCGATGACCTCGAAGCCGATGGAGCGCAGCTTGTCGGCGATGTCGAGCGCGTCGTTCACGGGATTGGCCAGCGTGCCGGCTTCCGCGTAAGTGCCGTTGCCAATGACAAGCGCTACGCGCCGTTGCGGCTGCGCATCCGCGCTCAGCAGCAAAAGTCCCAGAAATGCCCATGCGAGGATCGCAAGCCTGCCCATGGCCAAGATCATAACGCCATCGGCCCGGGCGGCGCCAACAGATTTGAAATGCAAGCTTAATCCCGAGAGGGCTCCCGCCCCCGGCAAGAGCGACGAAAACGCCCTTGCGCCCGCGCGGCGTATCGGGCAAACCGGCCTTCCCTTGCGATTTTTCCCGCCCGAGGCCCCCATGTCCACGAC
>NZ_RZQG01000231.1:0-7387 GCF_003998635.1 Mesorhizobium sp. M7D.F.Ca.US.004.03.1.1 | reverse complement strand
TCGCTGTCCAACCTGCAGCGTCAGGTCATTCACGGCACCGACACTGTGGGTATGCTGAAAACCGATAGCGCCAAGGCGGCAATCGCCCGCATCAATCCAAACACAAAGGTTGAAACGCACGCAATCCGGCTGAACCCGGACAATGCACCTGCCCTCGTCGCCGCCTATGACATCGTCGTCGACGGCTCGGACAATTTCGAAACCCGCTATGCGGTGGCGGATGCCTGCGCGAGCGCTGGGAAACCGCTGGTGCATGCCGCCGTCGGACGCTTCGACGGCTCCGTCACGGTGCTGAAGCCATTCGAAGACAGCAAGGACGGCAAGCCCAACCCAGGCTATCGCGATCTGTTTCCCGAAGCGCCACCGCCGGGCCTGGTGCCGTCCTGTGCCGAAGCCGGTGTGCTTGGCGCGCTGACCGGCGTCATCGGCACGCTGCAGGCGATGGAGGCGATCAAACTGGTCACCGGCATTGGCGAACCGCTGGTCGGCCGGCTGCTGCTCTATGATGCGTTGGCGGCGCGCTTCGACACGATCCGCTACAAGAGAAACTGACCCCGTGGAGCGGAGCGACGCCGTCCCCATCACACAGATAGTGGCCGGCTTCGACCGTTGGGACGATGTGCTCGCATTGATCATGCGTGCCTTCGCCTCGATGGACGGCGTCATCGACCCGCCCTCCTCGGCCCACTTGCTGACCGCCGACAGCCTGCGGGACAAGGCGCGGCGGGAGACCGGCTTCGTGGCGCTCGAGGGCGACAGGATCGTCGGCTGTGTCTTTGCCCTTGAAAGGGTCGCGGAATTCTATGTCGGCAAGCTCGCCGTGGCTCCGGACTGCCAGGGACAAGGCATTGGCCGGCGGCTGATGCAGGCGGTCGAAGGCCTTGCCCGCAGCCGCGGCAAGGCCGCCATTGAGCTTCAGACGCGAGTCGAACTGACCGGAAACCATGCAGCCTTTGCTCGCCTCGGCTTTCAAGAGACCGAGCGGACGGCGCATGAAGGCTACGACAGGGCGACCTCGATCACCATGCGCAAGGCTCTTGCGTAAGCTTGACCTTTCGTTTCAAGGCAGAAAAATGTTGCGCCGCGATAGAACCTGTCATCCCGATTGAATCGGGATGGGCTCTATCTGTATCTGTTCGTTTGAACATGATCTCTGGACAAACGGTTTCCGTTTGTCCGAGAAAACCGGTTTCCACTTTTCGGGATCATGCTCTAGCGTCAAGTTCTGAGCGGCAGCACGCGGTCCGGCGGGCGATGGCCGTCGACGAAGGCGCGGATGTTGATGATCACCTTTTCACCCATGTCGATGCGGCCCTCGAGCGTCGCCGAGCCCATATGCGGCAGAAGCACGACCTTGTTCTTGGCGGCGAGCTTCAGCAGCTTGCCGTTCAAAGCCGGCTCGTGCTCGTAGACGTCAAGACCGGCGCCGGCAATCTTGCCGTCCTGGATCAGCTTGACCAGCGCTTCCTCGTCGATGATGTCGCCGCGCGCGGTGTTGACGACATAGGCGGTAGGCTGCAGCAGCGCCAGCCGCCGCGCCGAAAGCAGATGAAAGGTCGCCGGCGTCGACGGGCAGTTGACCGAAATGATGTCCATGCGGGCCAGCATCTGGTCTAGACTCTCCCAATAGGTCGCCTCCAGCTCGTCTTCCACGGCCGGCAGCACGCGGTGGCGGTTGTGGTAGTGAATGGAAAGACCGAACGCTTTGGCCCGCCTCGCGACGGCGGTGCCGATGCGCCCCATGCCGACAATGCCCAGCCGCTTGCCCCAGATGCGCCGGCCAAGCATCCAGGTCGGCGACCAGCCGGCCCATTTCTTGTCGCCGGTGAGCACATTGGCGCCTTCCGCCAGCCGCCGCGGCACCGCCAGCATCAGCGCCATGGTCATGTCTGCGGTGTCCTCGGTCAGGACATTGGGCGTGTTGGTGACGGTGATGCCCCTCTTGGCCGCGGCGGTGACATCGATCTTGTCGACGCCGTTGCCGAAATTGGCGATCAGCTTGAGGTTGTCGCCGGCCTGGGCGATCAACGCCGCATCGATCTGGTCCGTCACCGTCGGCACCAGCACGTCGGCCTCCTTGACCGCCGCAACCAGTTCCGGCTGCGTCATCGGCCTATCCTCGACATTCAGCCTTGCGTCGAACAGTTCGCGCATGCGGGTCTCGACCGGGTCGGGCAGCTTTCGCGTGATGACGACGAGAGGCTTCTTTTTGCCTGCCATTGTTTCCTCGTACCCCGATCTCGTTGAGACCTCTTTAACCAAGACCGGCGAAACTGAAAGCCGGTCGCGGTGCCGATTACCCCATGTAACAAGCGGTGCCGCCGAAGACAAAGAAAAAGGGGCGCCGAGGCCGATGGGCAAGCGCCGAAAGGAATGAAAGTGTCTGGTTTCGCGTCGCTTCGCCTGACCCTCAGTGCAGCATTTCTCGGCGCTTTGCTTTATTCTCCGCTTGCGGCCGCGCAGAGTGCCGCAGCACCTGCCCAGAGCGTCGTCACGCTCGGGCCGAGCGGCCTGCCGCTGCCGCGATTCGTCAGCCTGAAATCCGGCCGCGTCAACTCGCGCGTCGGCCCCGGCGCCAACTACTCGGTCGACTGGATGTATATGAAGGCCGGCCTGCCGATGGAGATCATCCAGGAATTCGACACATGGCGCCGCGTGCGCGATGCCGATGGTTCGGAAGGCTGGATCAACCAGTCGCTGCTCTCCGGCCGACGCACGGCAATCGTCGCACCATGGCAGCGCGGCAAGGGCGCGCAGATCAACCTTCTCAACAGCCCCGACAAGGATGCAAGGGTGGTCGCGATGGTCGAGCCGGGGGTGATGGGCACGATCAAATCCTGCGACGGTCAGTGGTGCGAAATGACGTTCGACGGCCACACCGGCTGGCTTGCCCAGTCGATCGTCTGGGGCGCCTATCCCGGCGAACGGGTCAAGGACTAATCTTTTGACCCTTTGAGCGCGATCTTTTGAAGATTCGCGGTCGTGGTTCTGGCGCCCGATACGGCCGAGATGGGTGTCCTGAAAGCCGGTCGACAGCTTCAGGCCGTAGCCCAGCGCACGGTCGATGGCGATGTGGGCGACCCAGATCAGCGCGACCGCGATTGCGGTCGCATTGCCGGACATATACCCGGCGATCAGCAGCGGCACCGGCACGATCAGGATGTGCAAGGCATTGTAGGCAAGAGCACCGACTCGAGGCCCCGCCAGATAGCCGAACATCGACAGGTCCGGCGCCAGGATGAGCAATCCGAACAGCCACCAGGACATGCTGGCCGAACCGTAGAAAACGACGGCAGCAGCAGCCACAAACGCCCATTCGAGCCGGATTGTGAGATCGACGGATTTCATCCCCGACAGATGATTCTGGCCTGGCCGATCATTCGCGGCGTTTGGGGCGCAGCCTCACCACGATGTCGACATTGGCGATCTCCATCCCTTCCGGCGGCTCCGGCAGGTTGGCAACCGTCACCGGACCGCTGTCGATGTCGAATATGCGGTTTTCGCCTTCGATGTAGAAATGGTGGTGGTCGGACGTGTTGGTGTCGAAATAGGTCTTTGCGCCCTCGACAGCGAGGATGCGCAACAGTCCCGCCTGGGTGAACTGGTGAAGGGCATTGTAGACGGTGGCCAACGAAACCGGCACGCCGGCGGCAACCGCCTCCTCGTGCAGTTCCTCAGCCGACAAATGGCGGTCGCCCTTGGCGAAAAGCAGGTCTGCCAGCGCAATGCGCTGACGCGTCGGCCTCAGGCCGGCTTCACGGACCCGCTTGTCCACAGCGACATTTTCCTTCCGGCCGTCCAGGTCCATCTTCTCGTCGAACCCCACAGTTCCGCCCCAAGACACGCCCAGAATGGCAAAAAAATGAACGTCTGCCGAAACCGGACCTCTCAGGACATATATTCTGTCGTCCGAATGCGATCAATAGCGCGCATTGACCCAGGCAGACGAGCAGGTTAAGCGCAAACGCCGGTTTCCGGCCTGAAACAGATTGTGTTAGGAAACCAACGACAAGGGCACCCGATAGCCCGAAACGATATGGGGACGAGATTGATGGCGGGTAAATCCAGCTACGAGTACGACGAATTGCTGGCCTGCGCCCGCGGCGAACTGTTCGGACCGGGCAATGCCCAGCTTCCCTATCCGCCCATGCTGATGTTCGACCGTATCACCGAGATCAGCGAGACGGGCGGCGCCTTCGAGAAGGGTTTCATCCGCGCGGAGTTCGACATCAAGCCGGATCTGTGGTTCTTTGCCTGCCATTTCATCGGCAATCCGATCATGCCGGGGTGCCTCGGCCTCGACGCCATGTGGCAATTGACGGGCTTCTATCTTGGCTGGCTCGGCGAACCCGGCAAGGGGATGGCGCTGTCGACCGGTGAGGTGAAATTCAAGGGCATGGTGACGCCCTCGGTGAAGAAGGTCGAGTATGGCATCGACTTCAAGCGCGTGATGCGAGGTCGGCTGGTGCTCGGCATCGCCGATGGCTGGCTGAAGGCAGATGGCGAACCCATATACGCGGCAACGGATTTGAAAGTCGGTCTGTCCAAGCAGTCGGCGGTCGGCTGACCGGCGTCCCGGCCCGCCCCCTGGAAGGAGTTGCGAATGAGACGTGTCGTAGTCACAGGCCTCGGCATCGTGTCGTCGATCGGCAACAATGCCAACGAGGTGCAAGCCTCGCTGCATGACGCCAGATCCGGCATCAGCTTCTCCGATTCCTTCGCCGAACACGGCTTCCGCTGCCAGGTCTGGGGAGCGCCGACGCTCGATCCATCGGCCATGATCGATCGCCGTGCGATGCGCTTCCTGAGCCAGGGTGCGGCCTGGAACCACGTCGCCATGGATCAGGCGATCGCAGATGCGGGCCTCGGCGAGAGCGACATCACCAATGAGCGCACCGGCATCGTCATGGGATCGGGCGGACCATCCACCCGCACCATCGTCGAAGCGGCCGAAATCACGCTGAAGAACGGCAGTCCCAAGCGCATCGGTCCGTTTGCGGTGCCGAAGGCGATGTCGTCGACCGCATCGGCAACGCTTGCCACATGGTTCAAGATCCACGGCGTCAACTACTCGATCTCGTCGGCCTGCTCGACCTCGGCGCATTGCATCGGCAATGGCTACGAATTGATCCAGTGGGGCAAGCAGGACATGGTTTTTGCCGGCGGCCACGAGGATCTCGACTGGACGATGTCGGACCTCTTCGACGCGATGGGCGCCATGTCGTCGAAATTCAACGACAAGGCATCGACCGCTTCGCGCGCGTATGACGCCAATCGCGACGGCTTCGTCATCGCCGGCGGCGCCGGCGTGCTGGTGCTGGAAGAGCTGGAGCATGCCAAGGCGCGCGGCGCCAAGATCTACGCCGAGATCGTCGGCTACGGCGCGACCTCCGACGGCCACGACATGGTTGCCCCTTCAGGCGAAGGCGCGGTCCGCTGCATGCGCCAGGCGCTGGCCACGGTGTCCACGCCGGTCGACTACATCAACACCCATGGCACGTCGACGCCGGTGGGCGATTCCAAGGAAATGGGCGCGATCCGCGAGGTGTTCGGCCCAGAGATGCCGTACATCACCTCGACGAAATCGCTGACCGGCCATTCGCTGGGTGCGGCCGGCGTCCAGGAATCCATCTACTCGATCCTCATGATGCAGGGCGGCTTCATCGGCGAAAGCGCCCATATCGAGACCCTCGACCCTGAATTCGAGGGCATGCCGATCGTGCGAAAGCGCATCGACGACGCCAGGATCGACACTGTCTTGTCAAATTCGTTCGGCTTCGGTGGCACCAACGCCACGCTCGTTTTCCAGCGCTATTCCGCATAAGGATTTGCCGGCCATGGACGGATTGATGAAGGGCAAGCGCGGGCTTGTCATGGGTGTCGCCAACGATCATTCGATCGCCTGGGGAATCGCCCGGAAATTATCCGAACACGGGGCGGAACTCGCCTTCACCTATCAGGGCGATGCCTTCGGACGCCGGGTCAAGCCGCTGGCCGACAAGCTCGGCGCCTCGCTGGTCGTGCCGTGCGACGTCGAGGACAGCGCTTCGGTCGCCGCCACGTTCGAGACCCTGGGCAAGGAATGGGGCGGGCTGGATTTCGTCGTCCACGCCATCGGCTTTTCCGACAAGAACGAGCTGAAAGGCCTCTACGCCGACACCAGCCGGGACAATTTCGTCCGCACCATGGTGATCTCCTGCTACTCCTTCACCGAGATCGCCCGCCACGCGGCCGCCTTGATGCAGGACGGCGGATCGATGATCACGCTGACCTATGCGGGGTCGGTCCGCGTCATGCCGAATTACAATGTCATGGGCGTCGCCAAGGCCGGACTGGAGGCCAGTGTGCGCTACCTCGCCAACGACTACGGTCCGCGCGGCATCAGGGTGAACGGCATATCGGCTGGACCGGTGCGTACGCTCGCCGGCGCCGGCATTTCCGACGCCCGCCACATGTTCTCCTACCAGCAGCGCAACTCGCCGCTGCGCCGCACGGTGACCATCGACGAGGTCGGCGGCTCCGCGCTTTATCTGCTGTCCGATCTGTCTTCCGGCGTTACCGGCGAAATCCACTATGTCGATTCCGGCTATCACATCGTTTCCATGCCGACGCTCGACGAATTGAAGCAGACCGACGGCGGGCGAGACTAATGCATGTCGCCCAAAAGTGCGCAGCGGTTTTGGGACAACGACATTTATAAAACAAAAGCTTAAAATGCCCCGACTGAACCCATTTCGACGCGACGCGCTTTAACCCGCTCAAGAAATACTTTCGCTCCAATAAAATTGGACGCATTCGCGGAAACGCATTTTAAGGACATATCCGGTAAAAGGCCCCGTACTCTGGGGATCTTTCAATGTCCACCGTCAGCAACCCGAAGCGAACACCGATGTTCCGACTGCTCACCATAGCGAGTTCGGGTCTCGGCAGTTTCGTCCTCGGACTCTGGGGCCTGAAGCTCGGTCTCGGCGATGGCTTCGCCGGCATCTCCACGGACATGATGGTCGCGGTGATGGCCGCTCTTTGCGCACTGGCGGCGTCGGTCGCCGCGATGTCCTTCTTCGCCGGCGTCGACGAATCGGTGGATTTCGTCTTCACGGAAACCCATTTCGACAAGCTGACGGGCCTTTTGGCGCGCCCGGCGATGGTCGGCAAGATTGCCGAGGCGGCATGCTCGACAAGCCGGACCGGCGAGCCGATGTTCCTCATCGATATCGACATCGACCGTTTCAAGCAGATCAATGATGCCATCGGCTACAGCCAGGGCGACGAGCTGATCCGCGCCTTCACCAAGCGACTGAAGACTTGCATGCCGCAGCGCGCGCTGATCGGACGCATCGGTGCCGGTGAATTCGCGATTCTGCTCCCTGACAACCAGGTTTCAGGG
>NZ_RZQG01000230.1:0-7396 GCF_003998635.1 Mesorhizobium sp. M7D.F.Ca.US.004.03.1.1 | reverse complement strand
AAGGGGCCCCGCTCACGATTGCGGTAGACCGGGCCAAAGCTGAAAATCCTGACTTCACCGGCGGCGAGCAGCTTCTTGCAGGCGAATTCCGGCGAGGTGTGGAGATAAAGTGGCGACCGCGCGCCGTCAGGCCCGACCGCTTGCGTGGCGAAAGCCGCAAGATGCGCCTCGTTGCCGGGCGAGATCTGCAAAGCCGCCGTTTCCACCTCGACGAAATCATGGGCGGCGAACCAGTCGCGCAGGCTGGCGGCGATGGCATTGCGCAGCATCAGCCGCGGGCGGCGGTCGGCATGGACATGCGGCGTCCACCAGGGCGAAGCTTCGGTCATGGGGCTCAGATCATGGTGGAATGGGGCTGGCGGCGGCGGCCAAGATGCGGTAGGCCCCCATCCAGCGCCGCACAAGCCGGCAAATGCCAGTCAACTCTTCTTGCAGGATTTAAAACCGTGGTGAAAGTCATCGCCAGTTCGCTCCGCAAAGGCAACGTCGTCGACAAGGACGGCAAGCTTTATGTGATCCTCTTTGCCGAAAACATCCATCCAGGCAAGGGCACCCCAGTGACGCAGCTCGACATGCGCCGCATCGGCGACGGGGTGAAGGTTTCGGAGCGCTACCGCACCACCGAGCAGGTGGAGCGCGCCTATGTGGAAGAGCGCGAACACACGTTCCTGTATCGCGACGGCGAAGGCTTTCATTTCATGAACCCGGAAAGCTATGACCAGGTCGCGGTGTCGGAAGCCGTGGTCGGCGACATGGCGCCTTACCTCCTGGAAGGCATGGCCGTGCAGGTGTCACAGTTCAACGGCATTGCCATTTCCCTGGTGCTGCCGCAGCGCGCCACCTTCGAAGTGGTGGAAACCGAGCCGACGACCAAGGGCCAGACGGCGTCGTCCTCCTACAAACCGGCCGTGCTGTCCAACGGCGTGCGCACCCTGGTGCCGCCGCACATCGCGCCAGGCACCCGCGTGGTGGTGATGACGGCGGATGGGGCTTATGTGGAGCGCGCGAAGGACTGAGGGGGGCGGCGTCTTTTGCCTTCAGGGGTGAGCGGGCGAAGGCGGTTGCGGTCGTTAGCCTTTCGCTCCGGCACGGAAAGCTCCTGCCCGAAGCTACCGCTCGAAACGAGCATTCAATGCCGCATCGGGAGCCCCCGATCCGGACTGCATTCAGGATGGCCAAAGCGGCTTCACCCGCTCAATGCGATATCTTTTCTCGAATTCACGGAGCACCATTTCGAGCGTTGCCTCAAAAGCACCCTGATCGAACATCATCGATTTCTTCGCCTCGTGAAAGTAGCGCCAGTCGGTGAAGGCATCTTGGTGCTGATGCAGAATGTGACGAATGCTGTAGCCGATGTAGAAACCATTGGGATGATACGGGACCACTGACCTTTTGAACTCAGCGTCGAGTTTCTCTTGGCTTTCGGGCTTTAGGCGATCAAACAGCTTCATCAGGTTGTGCGATTTGACAACTCTTGGATCGTCGTGGTCGAAGACGAACCACGCTTTGAGTGCCAGCTCCATCGAAAGCGCCAAAAGCATCGGTTCAACACCGACGTGTTCGCGTTCGCTCAGGTCTGCATGCTCTCCGAATTCTCGACTTGGAAAGCTCTGAGTCTTTCGAAAGATCGCCTTTGCGGCTTCCCCGATCCTAATGGCAGTCGATAAGCGCGCACTCATTAAAGATCCATTGATGTAAACTGGCTCTGGAGCTTGACCTGAGATATTGCAAGAACGCAATCGCTTAGGCTAGGTGGCACGGAACTACAACCTAACGACAATTTAGAGTTGAGTTAGCTGCCGGCGACCTGTTTTTCTTACCTCTTTGTGGCGCGAATGCTATTTGGTTGCGATCCTTATTATCTGAGCCAAGATCTCTAGAACTGCGGGGCATCCGCGCGAGCTTGCCGGGCTATGTCAGCTCGTTTGCATTCAAATGCTGGCGTCCGGCTAATGAGCAGACTGTCCGGCTTCAGGAACTCCCGGAAGGTGGATCAACGACCGGAATGAGGCGCATAGCCGCCATTCGTCCGTGAACTCGCCTATATCCGCACCAGGTCAAATGCGACCGTTCCATGGGTCGCATTTTGTTCGTTTAGCCAGTTCGGCAAGCAGAGTAGACGTCACGCCTCAGCGGCACGCCACCGCCCTCACGCGTCAACCCGCTTCCCTCGCTTGCGCTTGCCGCCCCTCGCCTCCACCGCCTTCTCCATCTGCCGCTTCAGCTCGTCCTTGATATCCACCGTCTCGTTCATCAAAGCGTCGATCTTCAGGAAATCGAGCACGCGGTATTTCGACACCGCCGGGCGAGCCAGGATATCGGGGCGGCACTGCTTCAGCTTGTTGGCGATGATCGACTGCATCATCAATTGGGTGGCGCCGTCAGGCCGGCTGAGGTCAATGCGTGTCTCGGGCATTAGCCGAAAACGACAAGGCGCAGCGATATTTTTCATGAACGTGTCGCAAAGGCCCCGCGCAGTCCGTCCTCTGACGGAAGAAGGAGAGCACCATGCGAAAACTTATCGTCACCGAATTCATCAGCGTCGATGGCATTGCCGAGGTCGAGAAGCTGCCCAGCGTGATCTGGAACGACGCGATGAACAGGTTCAAGGAAGACGAGCTTGCTGATAGCGGCGCCATGCTTTTGGGGCGCACGACCTATGAGATATTTACCGGCTCCTGGCCCAAGGAAACCGGAGATTTTGCCGACCGGTTCAACGCGCTGCCGAAATATGTCGCCTCGACCAGCCTGAAGGCGCTCGACTGGAAGCCGGCCGAATTGCTGAAGGGACCGCTGCCGGAAGCGGTCAGAACCCTGAAGCAAGGCAGTGGCGGCAACATTTATGTGCATGGCAGCCTCAGCGTCGCGCAGGAATTGCTGCGCCATGGCCTGGTCGACCGCGTCAGGCTGCTCAGCTATCCAGGCACCGTCGGCCAGGGCAAGCCGCTGTTCCCAGTCGGCGAGCCGGTCTCGCTCGAATTGATTTCGGCCACGCCGCTCAGCAACGGCGTTGTGGCGCTGGAGTATGCGCCGGTGGCGGCGAAGTCGTAGTTGGCTTCCATGCGTGGTGGTGATGACGGCTGATGGCGCCTATGTGGAGCGGGCGAAGGACTGAGGCCTCCGACCAGCAGGCATGCCCCTCGCCGCTTGACCACTCCGTTTCGGGCTGACCGCAGGCGACGAAATCGCCTCATTGCCGGCTGAAGCGTTTTCAATTGCCGTTCGTGGCCAAAGCTCCTCAACTCGCCGCCTGAGATCGAACCTCTGCGGGGAAGCATGCGAACGACGGCCAGAGTGCGCAGGGTGCGCGACGGCAGACTGGAATTCTCCAGGGAATGGTTGCAGCTGCGCAACCCGCATGCCCCGATCGAGGTGCTGACCGCAGAGCAGATCGAGGCGATACACGACGCTTCGATGTCAGTGCTCGAGGATGTCGGCATGCGCATCCAGGACGAGGAAACGCGAAAACTCTTCGCCAGCGCCGGCTTTGCCGTCGACCACGCCACCGAACGTGTCGTCTTCGATCGCGAGGGCCTGCTGGCGCTGGTCGCCAAGGCGCCGCCGGTCGTCACCGTGCGTGGCCGCGATCCGGCCAAGAAGCTGTTCATGGGCCAGGGCCAGGTCGCCTTCACGGCGGTCAGCGGCCCGCCCTTCGTGTCCGATCTCGACCACGGACGCCGCGCCGGCACGTTTCGCGACCAGGAAAACTTCCTGAAGATGACGCATATGACCGACGTGCTGCAGATCGAGGGCGGCACCAGCGTCGAGGCACAGGACCTGCCGGCCGACACACGCTATCTCGATTTCTACCTCGCCTGCTGCAAGCTTTCGGACAAGCCGTGGAAGCCGCTGACCATCGGCCGCCACCGCGCCCGCGACGCCATCGAGATGGCCAAGATCTGGTATGGCGAGGACGAGGACAGCCTCGCCGCCAATCCGGTGTTCTTCGTCAACACCAACACCAACACGCCGCTGGTGCTCGACGGCGAAATCGCGCAAGGCGTCATCGAATATGCGCGGCTCGGACAGGTCGTATGCGTGACGCCCTTCGGCCTGGCCGGCGCGATGGCGCCGGCCACTGTCGCCGGCGCGCTGGTGATGCAGAATGCCGAAACGCTGGCCTGCTGCGCGCTGACCCAGATCATCCGCCCCGGCTGCCCCTACATTTATGGCGGCTTCATCTGCAATGCCGACATGAAGACCGGATCGCCGGCCTTCGGCACGCCCGAATTCACGCTCGGCGCGCAGGCCACCGGCCAGATGGCGCGCCGCTACGGCCTGCCGTGGCGCTCGTCCAACGTCAACGCATCGAACGCGCCGGACGCGCAGGCGGCCTACGAATCCATGATGTCGCTGTGGGGCGCGCTGACCGGCCACGCAAGCGTCTTCAACCATGGCGCCGGATGGCTGGAGGGCGGCCTGGTCGGCTCCTACGAGAAGTTCATCCTCGACATCGAGATGGTGCGCATGATGTGCGCCTGGATGACGCCGCTCACCGTCAACGCCGATACGATCGGCCTCGACTCGATCAAGGAGGTCGGTCCCGGCGGCCACTTCTTCGGCACGGCGCACACGCTGGCGCGCTACGAGAACGCCTTCTACAAGCCGCTGGTTTCCGACTGGTCGAACTTCGAGAACTGGCAGGACAAGGGCAGCCCCGACGCCGCCCGTCGCGCCAACGGCATCTGGAAGCAGATGGTCAACGAGTATGAGGCGCCCGCCATCGACCCGGCCGTGATCGAAGAGCTCGAGGACTATGTCGCTCGGCGCAAGATCGAGCTCGAAGCCCTGCGCTAGCACCCTTTGAAAACAGCAAAAGTGGATTTCTGACGGAATGGATACACATGCCCGCGTAGTGGTGATCGGCGGTGGGATAACCGGCTGCGCCATCCTCTATCACCTGGCCAAAAAGGGCTGGAAGGATGTGGTGCTGCTGGAGCGCTCGGAACTGACATCCGGCTCGACCTGGCATGCCGCCGGCAATCTGTTCTCGCTGACCAGGCCCTCCAATGCCCAGCGGCTGCAGGTCTACACGATCAATCTCTATCCGGAGATCGAGCGCGAGAGCGGACAGGCCGTCGGCTACCATCCGACCGGCGGCATGCATCTGGCGGCATCGAACGACGAGGTCACGACGCTGGCGATTGCCCGGGCCCGCGCGCGGCGCAATGGCGTCGAGGCGGAATGGATCACTTTCGAGGAAGCCAAGGACCGAGCGCCGATCCTCGACACCAAAAACCTCAAGGCGGTGCTGTGGGAGCCGATCAAGGGCCATGTCGATCCGTCCTCGGCGACCAATGCGTTTGCCGCTGCGGCGCGCAAGCTCGGCGCGAAAATCCACCGCCACACACCCGTGACGGCGACGACGCCGCGCGCCGATGGCGGCTGGGACGTCGAAACGCCTGATGGCACCATCCACGCCGAATTCGTCGTCAACGCCGCCGGCTTGTGGGCGCGCGAGGTCGGCGCGCTGGCCGGCATCAAGCTGCCGCTGCTGCCGGTCGAACATCACTATCTGGTGACCGAAGCGATCCCCGAAATCGAAGCGATGGACCATGAGTTGCCGACCATCGGCGAGAGCGAAGCCGGCTATTATTCACGTCAGGAAGGCAAGGGCATCCTGCTCGGCGCCTATGAAAGCACCTGCCATCACTGGGCCTTCGACGGCACGCCGCTCGACTTCGGCCACGAACTGCTGCCCAACGACCTGGCCCGCATGGATCGCAATTTCGAGGTGGCGATGGACCGCATGCCGTGCCTCGGCGAGGCCGGCATCAAGCGCGTCATCAACGGACCGATGATCTTTTCGCCAGACCTTGGGCCGCTGCTGGGACCGCATCCGGAGCTGAAGAACTATTTCTGCGCCTGCGGCGTGATGAGCGGCCTGAACCAGGGCGCCGGCATCGGCAAGGTGATCTCGGAATGGATCGTCGACGGCGAGCCGGAGATGGACGTGAATTTCTGGGACGTCGCCCGCTTCGGCCGCTGGGCCGGCAAGCGCTTCACCTTCGAACGGACCAAATATTACTACGAGAACCGGCAGGAGCGCCCCTACCCGCATCTCGAATGCGCCGCCGGCCGGCCGTTGCGGACATTTCCCGCCTACGCCGCACAGAAGGCCAGGGGCGCCGTCTTCGGCTTCAACAATGGGTGGGAGCAGCCGCTGTGGTTTGCGCGGCCTGGCGACGAACAGCGCGACATCTTCGGCTATAGCAGGCAGAACTGGTGGAAGACGGTTGGCGAGGAATGCAAGGCGGTGCGCAGTGCTGCCGGCCTGTTCGAAATATCCACCTTCGCCAAATACCGCATCTCGGGCGAGGCCGCCTGCGGCTGGCTGCGGTGGCTGCTGGCGGGACGGATTCCCGAACGGCCCGGCGCTGTGGCGCTGTCGCCGATGCTGTCGGAAAAAGGCCGGCTGATCGGCGACCTGACCGTGTCTAAGCTCGACGATGGCAGCTATCTCCTGCTTGGCGCCGGCACAATGCAGGGCCAGCACATGCGCTGGTTCGATGCGCACAAGACGCCAGGCATTTCGGTCGAGAACCTGTCCGACGGCTGGACCGGGCTAATGCTCGCCGGGCCGAACGCGCGGCAGATTCTGGCCGGGATAACGCACAGCGATGTGTCGAACGATGCGTTTCCGTTCCTGTCGGTCAGGCGCATGGAACTCGAGGCGGCGACCGATGCGATCGTGCTCAGGGTCTCGTTTTCAGGCGAGCTCGGCTACGAGATCTACACGCCCGCAATGTACCAGGCCGGCCTCTACGATGCGCTGTTGCGCGCCGGCGCCGGCCTTGGCCTGGTGCCGGCCGGCAGCCGGGCGCTGGCGAGCCTGCGCATCGAAAAAGCCTTCAAGAGCTGGGGGCTCGATCTGGCGCCGGACTACACGATCATGGAGACCGGCATGGACCGTTTCGTCGACTGGAAACGCTCCGGCTTCATCGGCGAGGAAGCGGCACGCAAACATCGTTCGCAGGGCGCTGCCGAGCGCTTCGTCACCTTGTCCGTCGATGCCGATGACGCCGATTGCAGCGGCGGCGAGCCGGTGTTCCGCGACGATGTCTATGTCGGTTATGTCACGTCGGGCGCCTATGGCTACACAACGAATGAAAGCCTGGCACTTGGCTATCTCAAATCGCAGGTTGTCGATAGCGGCGCCGGCTTCGAGGTCGAGATCAACGGCAAGCGCCGTGCCGCGTCGGTTTCGGACGGCCCGCGCTACGACCCGGAAGGGCTGCGCATGCGGGCGTGACGTTGCGGTTTGGCCTCCAATCTTCCACCGCCTCTTGAAAACCCCTATAGGTGCCGCGCTGGAGCAGTGGGTTCCGGCGCGCGGAGGAGTTAGCGAAGATGGCAAGGCGGTTACCTCCCTTTGCCGCGTTGCGAGCCTTCGAGG
>NZ_RZQG01000022.1:0-20378 GCF_003998635.1 Mesorhizobium sp. M7D.F.Ca.US.004.03.1.1 | reverse complement strand
GCCTGGGGGCGGGCACGAAGTGAGAGGGTTACCTGTTGATTTCCACGCGATGGAAGACGCCGCTGTTGCTCGGCGCCGTCATTTCACCCCTGTTTTTGGCTGCCTGCAGCCAGACCACTTCGCACGGCATGTCCGTCGCCAGCCTGACCGACGCCATCACGCCGAGTTTCCTGAGCTCGCGGGCCTACAGCCATACGCCGAAGGACAAGGAATGCCTGGAACGGGCGATGTTCTTCGAGTCCAACCGCTCAAGCCGTGATGGCATGGTCGCTGTCGGCACGGTGGTGATGAACCGGCTGCGCTCCGGCAACCACGGCAGCACCATCTGCCAGGTGGTGGGCGAGCCCGGGCAGTTCGCGCCCGGCGTCATGACCAGGTCGATGAATTCGCGGGCGATGCCCGATGTCGAGGAAGCCGCCGATGCCGTGCTCAAGGGCGAGCGCAAGGCCAAGCTCAAGAACACCATGTATTTCCACACCGCCGGGCTGCGCTTCCCCTACAAGAACATGCACTACACCATGGTTGCCGGCGGCAATGCCTTCTATGAGAAGCGCGGCCGCAACTGGCAGCCGCTGCCGGATGAGCCACAGGTCGCCATTGCCTCGGCGGCACCGGAGAAGCCAGCCGCACCGGTGACGCTGGTCGCATCCGCCGAGCCGGCACATCCGGCCAAGACGACAACCGTTCGATCCGCTCCTGCCCAACAGACCTACGTGACCGCGGCCGCCGCGCCGACCGCGAAATCCGCGCGTGTCTCGGAGGAGCCGACGGTGGTGGCGATGCAGGAGCCGATGGAGGAACCGGATGCCGCTCGTTTTGGCGGAACCTTGAACGCAAGGACAAGGGTCATCTCCTCGGTTGAGGACGCGCCGCAAGAGGCGTCGATGGGATTCCAGTCGACGCCTGAGAACACCGACGCCATCGGCGCGATGATTGTCAGCCAGGGCCGGCCGCTCGAAGCCAACTGAACGAATCGCACTCCATAGGGTCCGCCAATTCAACATGGCGGATCCAGTGCTGGGCTGTTTCAAAGCGCGCTGAAAAATCCTAGATCAGAGCGATGTCCAAGCGAATCGCCGGTCCCGAGATCGAACGCCTGATCCAGCTCCTGGCCAAGGTGCCGGGGTTGGGTCCCCGTTCGGCCAGGCGCGCCGCCCTGCATCTGATCAAGAAGAAGGAACAGCTGCTGTCGCCGCTGGCTGCCGCCATGGCCGAGGCGGCCGACAAGGTGCGCATCTGCTCGACCTGCGGCAATGTCGATACATCGGACCCTTGCATGATCTGCACCGATCCGCGCCGTGATGCCGGCACCATCATCGTCGTCGAGGACGTCTCGGACCTGTGGGCGCTGGAGCGCGCGGCGGCGATGAATGTGCGCTACCACGTGCTCGGCGGCACGCTGTCGCCGCTCGACGGCATCGGCCCCGATCAGCTCAACATGCGCTCACTGGTCGATCGCGTCGCCGGTGGCGAGGTCAAGGAGATCATCCTTGCCGTCAACGCAACGGTGGAGGGCCAGACGACCGCGCATTACCTCACCGACCAGTTGTCCGGCTTCGACATCAAGGTGACGCGCCTTGCGCATGGCGTGCCGGTCGGCGGTGAACTCGACTATCTCGACGAAGGCACGCTGGCCGCGGCGCTACGCTCGCGGACGGCGTTTTGACGCAATTGGCCGGCAGGAGAAGCAAAATGATTCCTGCTTTTATGAAATCCGCCCTCGTCTTTGCCTGCCTCGTCTTTGCGGCGATGGTTTGGGCCGCTCCCGCCTCCGCTGCAATGATCGACGATCAGTTCCGCGCCTGGCTGCAAAACGACCTCTGGCCGCAAGCCAAGGCGAAAGGCATTTCCAAAAAAACCTTCGATGCCGCCTTCGATGGCATCAAGCCCAATCTGAAGCTGCCCGACCTGGTCAAGCCGGGCGAGAAGGCGACCACGCCGCAGAAACAGCACCAGGCCGAATTCGGCTCGCCCGGCGCCTATTTCGCCGACAAGACGGTTGGCGCGGTAACGGCAGGCGGACGCGCGCGTGAAGTCACCAATGCCAGGACACTTTCGGCCATCGAAAAGCGCTATGGTGTGCCGGGCGAAGTGCTGCTGGCGATCTGGGGCCGCGAGACCGGCTTCGGCGCGGCGAAGATGCCTTACGACGCTTTCGAGGTGTTGGGCACCAAGGCGTTCATGTCGACCAAGAAGGATTTCTTCCGCACCGAACTGCTTGCGGCACTCGAGCTGGTCGAGCGCGGGCTGGCCCCTGTCGGCGCGATGAAATCGTCCTGGGCCGGTGCGCTCGGCCAGCCACAATTCATGCCGACATCGTTCCTGAAACATGCCGTCGATTTCGACGGCGATGGCCGCGTCGACATTTGGAACTCGACGCCGGACGTGCTGGCCTCGATCGCCAACTATCTCGTCCATTATGGCTGGGTGAAGGGCCGCGGCTGGGGTTTCGAGGTGACCGTGCCGGAGACGGTTTCCTGCGCGCTGGAAGGTCCGGACCAGGGCAAGAAAATCTCCGAATGGGCGGCAATGGGCATCAAGCGTATTGGCGGAAAACCGTTTCCGGCCAGTGAGCTGAAGGCCGAAGGATTTTTGCTGATGCCGGCCGGGCGCAGCGGCCCGGCCTTTATCGCCACACCGAATTTCTATGTGCTGAAGGAATACAACACCAGCGACCTCTACGCGCTGTTCATCGGCCATGGCGCCGATCGTATCGCCCATGGCGATCAGAATTTTGCCGGCAGCTGGGGCGCGGTCGGCGGGCTGCACCGCTCGGACATCGCCGCCCTGCAGCGGGCGCTGGAAGCCAAGGGCTATGATGTCGGCAGCGCCGATGGCCTGCCCGGCTTCAAGACCCGCCGTTCGATCGGCACATGGCAAGCCAAGAACGGCCGGGCCGCTACCTGCTTCCCTGACGCCGACCTGGTCGCAGTGCTGAAATAGCTCCGGAATTAGTAGATTTTTCTCGATCGGCAGCCTCGATTGGCTGGCCTATGCGTCGACACCCCACCGGCCTTTCTGGCCCAATGAGCCGTCGTATAAATGCTCGTTGCCCGCCACGGGGCCGCCGGATATGGTGTTGACCAACTGGACAAAAACCGCAACGGTAAGAGATCAGAGGGGCCGTCTCCAGGCCCCGAAAAAATTCCACAACCCTGAGCCGGGAACTCAGGTCAACAAACAACAAAACAGGGAACAATCACCATGATGATGGAAAAGTTTGCTCTACGCTCCCGCTTCTTGCTCGCGGGTGCAGCCATGTCCGCGCTGCTTCTGGCCGGCGCGCCGGCTGGCGCGGTCACGCCCGCCGATACGCTGGTCGAAGGTTTCGCGATCGACGACATCATCTCCATGGATCCGGGCGAGGCGTTCGAGCTGTCGACCGCCGAGGTCACCGGCAACACCTATGATCTGCTGGTCCGTCTCGACCTCAGCGACACTTCCAAGGTCAAGGGCGACCTCGCCGAAAGCTGGACCGTCTCCGACGACGGCCTGACCTACACCTTCAAGCTCAAGCCCGGCCTCAAATTCGCTTCCGGCAATCCGATCACCGCGGCCGACGTCGCCTGGTCGTTCGAGCGCGTCATCAAGCTGGACAAGAGCCCGGCCTTCATCATCGGCCAGTTCGGCATCAGCGGCGACAACGTCACCGAAAAGGCCAAGGCTGTCGACGACGGCACCTTCCAGTTCACCGTCGACAAGGCCTATGCGCCGAGCTTCGTTCTGAACTGCCTGTCGGCAACGGTCGCTTCGGTGGTCGACGCCAAGGTGGTCAAGGAACATATCGCTGCGGTCACGCCAAGTGCCGACTACAAATGGGACAATGACTTCGGCAATGCCTGGCTGAAGACCGGCTATGCCGGCTCCGGTGTCTTCAAGCTGCGCGAATGGCGCGCCAACGAGGCTGTCGTTCTCGAGCGTAACGACAATTACTACGGCGAAAAGGCCAAGCTTGCCCGCGTCATCTATCGCAACATGAAGGAAAGCTCGGGCCAGCGCCTGGCGCTCGAAGCCGGCGATATCGACGTTGCCCGCAATCTCGAGCCGAACGACCTTGACGCCATCGCCAAGAACGCCGATCTCACCACGACCAGCGCGCCGAAGGGCACGGTCTACTACATCAGCCTCAACCAGAAGAACGCGAACCTCGCCAAGCCCGAAGTACGCCAGGCGTTCAAATATCTGGTCGACTATGACGCGCTGAGCACGACCATCCTCAAGGGCATCGGCGAGATCCACCAGACTTTCCTGTCCAAGGGCGTTCTCGGCGCCATGGACAGTAATCCCTTCAAGCTCGACGTCGCCAAGGCCAAGGAACTGTTGGCTAAAGCCGGCTTGCCGGATGGCTTCAGCGTAACCATGGATGTACGCACCGGCCAGCCGACCACCGGCATGGCGGAATCGATTCAGCAGACACTGGGACAGGCGGGCATCAAGCTGGAGATCATTCCCGGCGACGGCAAGCAGACGCTGACCAAGTACCGCGCCCGCAACCACGACATCTATATCGGCCAGTGGGGCCAGGATTATTTCGATCCGAACTCAAACGCCCAGACCTTTGCCTCGAATCCGGACAATTCGGATGCCGGCAAGTCCCACACACTGGCCTGGCGCAATGCCTGGGACATTCCGGATCTGACCAAGGAAACCGAAGCGGCCCTGCTGGAGAAGGATTCGGGCAAGCGCGCCGACATTTACAAGGATCTGCAGCAGAAGATCCTCGACACCAGCCCCTTCGTCATCATCCATCAGCAATTGGAAGTGGCTGGGCTGCGCAAGAACCTCAAGGGTTTCGCGCTTGGCCCGAGCTTCGACACCAACTTCGTCGGCCCGGTCTCCAAGGAGTGATGCCGGCGGACGCGCCGCATGAGCGCGGTTGAAAACGAGGCGGGGCGCGGCAGCGCCCGCGCCGTCGCCATTGCATCATCGCTCGGCCGTTTCCTGGTCATCGCGATAACGACCTATCTTGGTCTTCTCGCGGTGACCTTCTTCATCGGCCGTGTCATCCCGATCGACCCGGTGCTGGCGGTGCTCGGCGACCGGGCGCCGGCCAATGTCGTCGAGCGTACGCGCCGCGAAATGGGTCTCGACCTGCCGCTGATCGAGCAGTTCTATATCTATGTCAAAAATGCGCTGAGCGGTGATTTCGGCATTTCGGTGCTGACCACCAATCCTGTCATGACCGACATTCGCCGAGCGTTGCCGGCAACGACGGAACTGGCGACGCTGGGGACGCTGATCGGTGCGCTGTTCGGCGTGCCGCTTGGCGTGCTGGCCGCGGTCAGGCGCGGCAGCCTCATCGACCAGATAGTGCGCGTCATCGGCCTGATCGGCTATTCCGTGCCGATCTTCTGGCTCGGGCTGCTGGCACTGGTCCTGTTTTACGCCAAGCTGCAATGGGTCGCCTTCCCGGCGAGGCTCGACGTCGTCTACGAATACACCTTCACGCCGATCACCGGCTTCTACCTTCTCGACTCCGCGATGCAGGGGCAGTGGGACGTCTTTTACGACGCCTTCCGCCACATCATCCTGCCGGCCTCGCTGCTCGGTTATTTCTCGCTTGCCTATATCAGTCGCATGACACGCTCGTTCATGCTCAACGAGTTGACGCAGGAGTACATCGTCGCGGCGCGCGCCAAGGGCCTGTCGGAAACCCGCATCATCTGGGGCCACGCTTTGCGCAACGCGGCGGTGCCGATGGTGACGGTGATCGCGCTCTCCTATGCCGGGCTGCTCGAAGGCTCGGTGCTCACGGAAACCGTCTTCTCGTGGCCGGGCATCGGGCTCTACATCACCAACTCGCTGCAGAACGCCGACATGAATGCCGTGCTCGGCGGCACCATCGTCATCGGCTCGGTCTTCATCGCCATCAACCTTCTCTCCGACCTGCTCTACCGGGTGCTCGATCCGAGGACGAAGTCCGCATGAGCGTCGAGACCATCCAGAGCCGTCGCGACTGGCTGCTCAGCGAGCGGCCGGCCTCGCGTACCCAGGCGAGGCTCGGCCGCGCCTATGTGGCGTGGCGGCGCTTTTCCGCCAACCGGCTGGCGTTTCTCGGCCTGCTCATCATCATTGCCCTGCTGGTCGTTGCCGCGCTTGCCGGCGTGCTGGCACCTTATTCGCCGACATTCGGCGATCTGAAGAACGCACGTCTGCTGGCGCCGAGCGCCGAGCATTGGTTCGGCACTGACGATCTCGGCCGCGATATCCTTTCGCGCATTCTCTACGGCTCGCGCTGGACGCTTTATGTGGTCATCCTGGTCGCCATCATCGCCGCACCCATCGGCCTTCTGGTCGGCACCGTTGCCGGCTATGCCGGTGGCTGGACCGATGCCGTCCTGATGCGCATCACCGACATCTTCCTCGCCTTCCCCAAGCTGATCCTGGCGCTGGCTTTTGTCGCAGCGCTCGGGCCCGGCATCGAGAATGCGGTGCTGGCCATCGCCATCACCTCCTGGCCGCCTTACGCCCGCATCGCGCGTGCCGAGACGCTGACGGTGCGCAATTCCGATTACATCAAGGCGGTGCAACTGATGGGCGCCTCACCCTTCCGCATCGTGCTGCGCCACATCATGCCGCTGTGCATCTCCTCGCTGATCATCCGGGTGACGCTCGACATGGCCGGCATCATCCTGACCGCCGCCGGGCTCGGTTTCCTTGGCCTCGGCGCGCAGCCGCCGCTGCCGGAATGGGGCACGATGATCGCTTCGGGCCGCCGTTTCGTGCTCGACCAGTGGTGGGTGGCAGGTGCGCCGGGCTTCGCCATCCTGATCGTCAGCCTCGGCTTCAACCTGCTCGGCGATGGCCTGCGCGACGCGCTCGATCCGCGGAGCGGCGACCAATGAGCGGGGAGACAAAGACGCTTCTCGACGTCGACGATCTGCGCGTCAGTTTCCCGACCCGCACCGGGTTGATCGAGGCGGTGCGCGGCGTCTCCTTCTCGCTCGGCCGCGAACGGCTCGGCATCGTCGGCGAATCCGGCTCCGGCAAATCGCAGACCGGCCGCGCCATCATGGGCCTGACGCCGCCGCAGGCGCGGATATCGGCCAACAAGCTCGCCTTCGACGGCATCGACCTGCTGGCCGCATCGCCACGCGAACGCCGGAAGCTGCGCGGCAAACGCATCGCCATGATCCTGCAGGATCCGAAATACTCGCTCGACCCTGTAATGAGCATCGGCCGCCAGATCGTCGAGACTCTGCGCACCCATGAAATGGTCGGCAAAGCCGAGGCGCGCGACCGCGCGCTGGCAATGCTGGAGGCGGTGCAGATCCGTGACCCGGCCCGCGTCTTCGACCTGCATCCCCATGAAGTGTCGGGCGGCATGGGCCAGCGCGCCATGATCGCCATGATGCTGATCGCAGGACCGGAAATGATGATTGCCGACGAGCCGACCTCGGCGCTCGATGTCACCGTGCAGCTCGACGTGCTCGGCATCCTCGACCGGCTGGTCAGCGAGCGCGGCATGGGGCTGATCTTCATCTCGCACGATCTGCGCCTGGTCTCGTCCTTCTGCGACCGCGTCATCGTCATGTATGCCGGCAAGGTGGTCGAGCAGCTCAAGGCCTCCGAACTCGGCCGCGCCCAGCATCCCTACACGCGCGGCCTGCTCAACTGCATGCCCAAGATCGGCGCCGACCGTCACCCGCTGCCGGTGCTCGATCGCAAGCCGGAGTGGGCGGCATGACTTCTGCGATTGCCGTCGACAGGCTGGAAGTGATCTTCGACCGTTTTCGCGCGCTGAAGGGCGTCAGCCTCGACGTGCAGCCGGGCGAATCTTTCGGCCTGGTCGGCGAATCCGGCTCCGGCAAATCGACGCTGCTCAGGGCCATCGCCGGCCTCGCGCCGGTCGCATCGGGCAGCATCACCGTCAATGGCAAGACGCTCGGCACCCGCCGCGACAAGGCTTTCTACCGCGAAGTGCAGATGGTCTTCCAGGATCCGTACGGTTCGCTGCACCCACGCCAGACCGTCGACCGCCTGCTGCAGGAGCCGCTTGCGATCCATGGCTTTGCCGATGGCGAAAAGCGCATCCAGCGGGCGCTCGACGAGGTCGGCCTCGGCAACGGTTTTCGCTTCCGCTACTCGCACCAATTGTCGGGCGGCCAACGCCAGCGCGTGGCGATCGCGCGTGCCTTGATCCTCGAACCGTCGATCCTGCTGCTCGACGAGCCGACCTCGGCGCTCGACGCCTCGGTGCAGGCGGAGGTGCTCAATCTGCTGGAAGAGATCCGCCGGCGGCGCAAGCTGACCTTCCTCATGGTCAGCCACGACCTCGCCATCATCACCCATATGTGCGAACGGCTGATGGTGATGCAAAGCGGCGAGGCGGTGGAGAATCTGGCGGCGGCCGACCTTGTCGAGCGTCGCGTGACCAAGGACTATACGCGCAACCTGCTGAGAGCGAGCGACGGGTTTGTGAGAACCGCCTGAATTCGTCGTCCTGTGTGCAGAACCAACCGTTTTCAGGGATTCCGATGGAGGAATGGAAGTTTGCGGATCCGCCCAACCTCGCGGTGTTATCGGACAAGAGCCTATTTAGACGTGGCGACTGGATCGCATACGTTGTGCATGAAGATGATGACGACGACAGCTACAACGACGAAGGTGGCAGTTAGCAATTCTACAGCAGCGATACTCGAGATTGGGATGAACGCGAGATAATGCGCGTAGGCCTGCAAGAGGTGGTTCAACTGGATGAAACCATCCTGGAGTTGGCCGATTTGCCGAAAGGTTGGCGTGCTCGGCGTAGTTCCAAATCGTCACCGTGGCAACGCGCCAAGTCACGCCCCGTACCCTCCAACGACAACGAATGACCCGGCAAAGCCTTAAGTCTGAGCTTGCACCGGTTCGCCGCTCTCCACGGGTGGCTCGTCCCGGCCTTTCGGCTCCTTGATCCTGAACCACGTCACATAAAGCGCCGGCAGGAACAGCAGCGTGATCGCCGTGCCGGCGATGATGCCACCCATCATGGCATAGGCCATCGGCCCCCAGAACACTTCGCGCGCGATCGGGATCAGCGCCAGGCTGGCGGCCGCCGCCGTCAGGGCGATCGGCCGCATGCGGTGTTCGGTGGCCTCGATGACGGCAGCCCAGCGATCCTTGCCCTCCCGGACAAGATCCTCGATCTGCACGATCAGGATGACCGAGTTGCGGATCAGGATGCCGATCAGCGCCAGCACGCCGAGAATGGCGACGAAGCCCAGCGGCGCCCCGCTCGGCACCAGCGCGGCCACCACGCCGATCAGGCCGAGCGGCGCCACGGCGACGACCAGGAACAGGCGCTGGAAGCTTTGCAACTGCACCATCAGGATCGTTGCCATGACGAACAGCATCAACGGCACCACGGCGGCGATCGGTCCCTGGCTTTTACCGCTTTCCTCGACCGAGCCGGCGGTCTCGATGGAATAGCCCGGCGGCAGCTTGGCGATGAAGGCATCGACCGATGGTTTCAGTTCGTTGACGACCGTGGCCGGCAGCACGTCACCGACCAGGCCGGCCCGCACGGTGATCGTCGGAATACGGTCGCGCCGCCACACTGTTGGTTGCTCCAGATCGTAGCGGAAGTTGGCGACGGCGGCGAGAGGAATGGCCTCGCCGGTGCTGGTCGGCAGCTGCATGTTCTGCAACGTCTCGATCGAGCCGCGTTCGGCCCCGCGCGAGCGGGCCACGACATTGATCAGGTAGGTGGCGTCACGCACTTGCGTGATGGTAGCGCCGCCGACGGTGCTGTTGAGCGCGCTGGCGATGTCGGAAGAGGTGATGCCAAGCTGGCGTGCCTTGTCCTGCAGCACGTCGACCCTCAGCACGCGTTGCGGCTCGTTCCAGTCGAAGGTCGGCGCGGCAAGCTTGGGGTTGGCGGAAATCATACCGGCGAATTGCTGCGCCAGCCCGCGCACCGTCTGGATGTCGGGACCGCCGACACGATATTGCACCGGACGGCCGACCGGCGGTCCGAGCTCAAGCGGCTTGACGAAGGCGTCGGTGCCGACGAATTCCTCGCGCAGCAGCTTCTCCAGAGCCGGCTTCACCCGGTTGCGAGCTTCGATACTCTTGGTGACGACAACGGTCTGGCCGAAATAGGGGTTGGCCGGCTGCACGTCATAGGCCAGCACGAAGCGCACCGCGCCCTGGCCGATATAGGACGAGAAATGGTCGATGTCGGGATTGCCGACCAGCGCCCGCTGCTCGAACCGCTCCATCTGGTCGCGTGTGTCGGCGATCGAGGAATTCTGCGGCAGGTTCCAGTCGACGATCAGCTCCGGCCGATCGGACGGTGGAAAAAACTGCTGCTGTACCAGGCCGAAGCCGGCGATCGAGGCGGCAAACAACAGCACCGTGGCGATGATGGTCAGCCAATGATGGCGCACCGAGCCGACAAGCACGCGCCTGAACAGCGAGGTGAGGCGGCCGGGCTGGTCGTGATGCTTCGTCTTCATCGTTGCCGGCAAGATGGTGACGCCTAGCAGCGGCGCGAACAGCACCGCCACGATCCATGACACCAGCAGCGACACGGCGATGACGACGAACAGGGTGAAGGTGTATTCACCGGCCGCACTGTTGTTGAGGCCGATCGGGATGAAGCCGGCGACCGTCACCAGCGTACCGGTCAGCATCGGGAAGGCGGTCGAGGTGTAAACATAGGTCGCCGCTTTGCGCAGATTGTCGCCGACCTCCAGCCGCGCCACCATCATCTCGACCGCGATCATGGCGTCGTCGACCAGGAGGCCGAGCGCGATGATCAGCGCGCCGAGCGAAATGCGCTGCAACGATATCCCGAGATATTCCATGACGGTGAAGGTGATGGCCAGCACCAGCGGGATCGACAGCGCCACGACGAAGCCGGCGCGCATGCCGAGGCTGATGAAGGACACCGCGAGCACGATCGCCACCGCCTCGAACAGCGCGCGCGTAAAGCCCGAGACTGCCTCCTCGACGATGACCGGCTGGTCTGCGACCAGATGCACACCGACGCCGACCGGCAGGTCGGCCAGCACCTTGTTCATCTCCTGGTGCAGCGCCTCGCCGAATTTGAGCAGATTGGCGTTGGGTTTCATGCCGATGGCGAGTCCGATCGCATCCTGGCCGTTGAAGCGGAACAGCGCCGCCGGCGGATCGACATAGCCGCGGGTGATGGTGGCGACATCGCTCAGCCGGAAGAAGCGGTCATTGACGCGCAGATTGATGGCGCGAAGGCTGTCCTCGGAGGTGAACTGGCCGCCGACGCGCACGCTGATGCGCTCCGGGCCGGACTGGATGACGCCGGACGGCGTGATCGCGTTCTGCGCTTGCAGGCTGGCGACAATCGCTTGCTGGTTGAGGCCAAGGGCCGCGATCTGGCGGGTCGAGAATTCGAGATAGATCGCCTCGTCCTGGGCGCCGACCAGATCCACCTTGCCGGCATTCGGTACGGTCAGGATCTTTGTGCGGACATCCTCGACATAGTCGCGCAGCTGGCGCGGCGTCAGCCCGTCCGACGTGAAGGCATAGATGTTGCCGTAGACGTCGCCGAAGCGGTCGTTGAAGAACGGTCCCTGCACGCCTTGCGGGAACTGCGCCTTGATATCGTTGACCATGTTGCGCACCTGAATCCAGTTCGGCACGACATCGCGCGCCTTGGTGGTATCCTTCAGGTTGATGAAGATGACGGTCTGGCCGGCGGTGGTGACCGATTTGGTGTAATCGAGACTGTCGAGCTCCTCGAGCTTCTTCTCGATGCGGTCGGTCACCTGACGCAGCGTCTCGTTGACCGAGGCTCCAGGCCAGTTGGCCTGGATGATCATTGTCTTGATGGTGAAGGCCGGATCTTCCTCGCGGCCGAGGTTGAGATAGGAGAACACGCCGGCCACGACGAAGACCAGCATGAAGTACCAGACCAGGGAGCGGTGGTTGAGCGCCCAGTCGGAGAGATTGAAGCCCTTCATGAGGCCCCTCCCTCGGGCACTTTCACCTTTTGACCTTCGCTCAGGCTGTGGACGCCCGCCGTGACCACGCGCATGCCGGCTTCAAGCCCTCCGGCCACCGTGAACGTGCCGCCATTCTTCGACGCGACCTTGATGTCGCGCGCGCTCACACTCGATGTCTGCGGGTCGACGATCCATACTTTTTCGGCACCATCCTTTTCGAGCAGCGCCGACATGGGCAGCTCTATCTTCGGCACAACCTTGGTCATGCGGGTCGCCGTCACCGTCGAGCCGAGCCTGAAGGCCTGCGGCGGATCGGTCAACGTCAGCTTGACGCGCCGCGTGCGGGTCGAACCCTCGGATTGCGGCGCGATCTCGCGCAGCTTCGCCTCTGTCTGGATTGTCGGTAGCGATTGCAGGATGACCTGGAACGGCGTGCCGGTCGCGAGGTCGCCGGTCAATTGGTCGGGAATGTCGACCACCGCCTCGCGCAGGTCCGAGCGCGCCACGGTGACGACCGTCTGGCCGGGCGAAACCGTCTGGCCAACTTCGGCACCGACGGCGGTGACAACGCCGTCGAAATCCGAAAACAGGCGAGCGTAACCCAGCTGTTCCTGCGACTTGGCCAGCGAAGCCTTGGCCCGTTCGACACTGGCTTCCGCCGCTTTCCTTGCCTGCTGCGCGGCATCGAAGACGGCCTGCGATGTGTTGGCGGAGGCTAGCAGCTGGCGCTGGCGCTCCTCGCTGGCGGCGGCGTTGGCGAACTGCGCCTCGGCATTGGAGAGCTCGGCCTTGGCCGCTTGGACGGCCAGCTCCAGCGCGGTCGGATCAAGCGCGGCGATGGTCGTGCCTTTGCTTACGATGTCGCCGACATTGACGTCGCGCGAGACGACCCGACCAAGCAGGCGGAAGGCAAGGTCGGCGCTGACCTGCGGTTCGACTGAACCGGCGAAGCCGAAGACCTGGGTGGTGAGTGGCTCGATCACCATCGACAGCACCGGCCGGATGATCTCGGGCGGCTTTTCATCGGACTTCGAGCAGGACGCGAGCGTGCCGAGCATAAGCACGCCGAGCAGGATGGGTGGCAGCCGGCTCATTGGCTCGCTCCCGATATTTCGATCGTTTGTCCGGGGCTGAGCAATTGTCCGCCTGCGGTGACGACGCTTTGGCCTTCGTTCAGCCCGCTGGCGATCACGACCGTGCCCGAGTCGAACGCCAGCACCTCGACCGGCATCACCGTCACTGCCTTGGTCGATGGGTCGACGATCCAGACCGCCGGCTTGCCGGCGCTGGACGTCAGCGCCTGCCAGGGCAGCAGGATCGCCTTCGCCGGCCTGGCGCTGACCGAGCCGATGACGGCTGCTCCCAGCGGCATGCCGGTGGGCGTATCGGGAATGGCGACCTTGACCCGGACCGAGCCGGAAGCCGGGTCGACCGCCGGCGAGATTTCGCGCACCTTGCCCGTCGCCCTGATTTGCGGATCGGACAACAGCGTGATCGTTACCGCAGGGGACGCTGGCGTCTTGGCAACCAACGTCTCCTGCACGTTGAACACCGCGTCGCGATCGCCGTCCTCGGCGACGGTGAAGACGGTTTGCGCCGCCTGCACCACCTGGCCGGCTTCGACCTGGCGGGCGGTGATCACGCCTGCGGCCCCCGCCTTGAGTTCGGTGAAGGAGAGGTCTTGCTGAGCATTGGTGAATGCACTTTGCGCGGCATCGACGCTGCCTTGCGCCACCTTCAGCGCCTGATCGGCCGTGTCATAGTCGCGCCGGGTGGTGAAGCCCTGGGCAAGCAGTGTCTTCTGCCGCTCGAAGGCAGCGGCGGACTGTGTCAGTTGCGCTTGTGCTGCGTCGAGATCGGCCTGTGCGGAGCGCAGATCGGATTCCTGCTCCTGCGGGTCGATGCGGGCAAGCACCGCACCTGGGTCGACATGTTGGCCGACATCGACGAGCCGCTCCGCGACGCGGCCACCGACCCGGAACGACAGATTGTTCAGCGTGCGGGCCGCGATCACTCCTGTCAGCGAGGTTCTTGGCGCATAGTCGGCCATCGCCACGGTTTCGGTGCGCACCATGATGGGCAGTTTCTTTGCTGCCGCTTCCTGCTTCTGGCAGCCCGCCAGCAGAAGGGCAGCCGTGCAGGCGAAAAGCGCCGGGGCGGTTGGAAAAGACAAAAGGCTGGAGGTTTTGACCGATGGCGGCGAGACGGACGATGTCGCGTTCCTGCTCATGGGCTCCCCCAGCCGTAGGCCGCTCGTTGAGCGCGATGCCTCGCGGACATCTTGAAGATAATCGATCCCTTGGAAAAGGGAACCTACCTCGTACGCATATCGGTCGACTGGTTAAGCCGGGATCACAGGCCCAATCGCCTGCCGGTGGTGCCGACTTGAGGAAAACGTGAAATAAGGTCAGAAGACGTGTCAGCGGCATCAAACAAGAACGGGCGCCGGCCCGATGAGGATATCATGAAGAATTCAGCCATTTCCGAACGCAAGAACCAGTCGATCTCGCGCGGCGTCGGCATGACCACGCAGATCTATGCCGACCGGGCTGAGAATTCGGAGATCTGGGATGTCGAAGGCCGCCGCTACATCGATTTCTCGTCGGGCATCGCCGTCGTCAACACGGGGCACCGCCATCCCAAGGTGATCGAGGCGGTCAAGGCGCAGCTCGACCGCTTCACCCACACCTGCCATCAGGTGGTGCCCTATGAGAGCTATGTGCGGCTGGCCGAACGGCTGAATGGCATGCTGCCCGGCAAGTTCGAGAAGAAGACGATCTTCGTCACCACTGGCGCCGAGGCGGTCGAGAACGCCATCAAGATCGCCCGCAACGCCACCGGCCGCCCGGCGGTCATCGCCTTCGCCGGCGGCTTCCATGGCCGCACCTTCATGGGCATGGCGCTGACCGGCAAGGTCGTGCCCTACAAGGTCGGCTTCGGCGCCATGCCGGGCGACGTCTACCACGCGCCGTTCCCGGTGCCGCTGCACGGCGTTTCGGTCGCCGATTCGCTGGCCGCACTCGACCGGCTGTTCAAGGCCGATGTCGACCCGGCCCGCGTCGCCGCCATCATCATCGAGCCGGTTCAGGGCGAGGGCGGCTTCTACGAGGCACCACGTGACTTCCTGGTTGCGCTGCGCAAGCTCTGCGACCAGAACGGCATGCTGCTGATCGCCGACGAAGTGCAGACCGGCTTTGCCCGCACCGGCAAGATGTTCGCGATGGATCACCATGAGGTGGCGGCCGACATCACCACCATGGCCAAGAGCCTGGCCGGCGGTTTCCCGCTGGCCGCGGTCACCGGCCGCGCCGAAATCATGGATGCGCCCGGCCCCGGCGGGCTCGGCGGCACCTATGGCGGCAGCCCGATCGGCGTCGCCGCCGCGCATGCCGTGCTCGACGTGATCGACGAGGAAAAGCTGTGCGACCGCGCCAACACGCTGGGTGCGAGGCTGAAGCAGCGGCTGCAGTCGATCCGCGACGACGTGCCCGAGATCGTCGACATCAGGGGGCTCGGCTTCATGAACGCCGTCGAGTTCAACCACGTCAAGAAGGGCCTGCCATCGGCCGAGATCGCCAACGCGATCCGGCTGAAGGCACTCGACAAGGGCCTGATCCTCTTGACCTGCGGCGTCTACGGCAACGTCATCCGCTTCCTCGCGCCGATCACCATCCAGGACAGCGTCATGAACGAGGCGCTCGACATCCTGGAAAGCTCGATCCGCGAAGTCTGCGCCGCCTGATCGGTAAGGTGCCGGCCTGAGGACCGGAATTATCCCGCCGCTCTGGCGGGCTCATTCTCGAGGAAAGCGGCCAAGGCCGCTTTCAGCCCTTCGGGACCCGCCGCGATCGTCTGCGGTGTCGGCGAGAAGCCGGCGCCGAGCATCTTGCGGCCAAGCATATGGTCGCCCGGACGGTTGACCGATTCGATACCGAGCAGCCGGTCGCCGGCATAGTGGTAGATCGAGAACTTGTTGTCGGGCAGGTCGCCCAGCACGACATGGCTGTCGCCGCCGGCGGTCAGGCCGACCATCTGCAGCTTCATGTCGCCGATGTCGGACCAGAACCACGGCACCGCCGAATAGGCGTCGGCATGGCCGGTGATCGTGCGCGCGGCAAGCCGCGCCTGGTCGGTGGCGTTCTGCACCGATTCCAGCCGCACGTCGCCGCCAGTGAACCAGTGTCGGTAAGAGGCGGCGTCGCCAATGGCGAGAATCTCCGGCACCGAAGTGCGCATTTGGTGATCGACGCGGATGCCGTTGGCGATGCTGAGGCCTGCGGCCTGCGCCAGTTCGACATTCGGCACGGCGCCGATGCCGACGATGACCATACGCGCAGGCAGCCTTTCGCCTGACGAGGTGATCGCGGCCACGACATGGCCGTTTTCGCCTTCGAGCCTGGCGATCGAGGTGCCGGCGAGGATGCGCACGCCTGTCGCTTCCAGCCGTTGCCGGACATGGCTCGCCACGACCGGCGCCACGGCGCGGCCGAGCAGCCGGTCGACCGCTTCCACAACTGTCACCGTGCGGCCGGCGGCCCTCAGCGTCGCGGCGATCTCCAGCCCGATAAAACCGCCGCCGAGGATGACGACCTCGTCGCTCTGTGCGCTGAGCTCGCGGATCAGCCGCGCATCGGCCAGCGAGCGCAGCGACAGCACGCCGGACAGGTCCGAGCCGGGCAACGGTAGGGTGCGCGGGCGCGAGCCGGTCGCCAGGATCAGGTGGTCGAAGGCAAGCGCACCACCGCCTGATATCTCCAGGCTGCGGCGTCCGGCATCGATGCGATCGATCCTGACGCCCGGCCGGTAGTCGATGGCACTGCCGGTGTAGAAGGCCTCGCCACGCAGGGGTTGAGGTTTGGCCTCGGCATCCTTGATGAAGGTCTTCGACAGCGGCGGCTTGTGGTATGGCAGCTCGTTCTCGTCACCGACGAGGATCACCGGACCGTCATAGCCGTCCTCGCGCAGACTGGCGGCCGCTTGCACGCCCGCATGACCCGCGCCGACAATGACCACACCGTTCTTCATCGCATTCCAATCCGCTTCTATCCTAGGATGTCTCGCCAAGTGGCAATTGTCTGGCGCCGCCGCAAGAGAGCTTTTGCGGGTCGCACCCGGAATGGCGGCTGTCAATCGTACAGTTCAGTTGCAAGACCGGTGCAGGAAGAGGCGTAAAGTTGACAGTTGTAGTTTAGAATAATTCTAAACTGTTGTTTCAATTGACTTTTCTTGCGGATTGTCATTGACATCCGACGATGTCGCAGCTTTATGGAAGCTCGCGCGTCAGCGCATCCCTTTAATGTCTGGGCCTTGAACCCTTTCGATTGGAGGCATTTTGGTGTCTTTCTTCCGCGAACCGCGCGATGGCGCGGCATCTCTTGCGCCCAATGGCATGCCTATGGCGTGGCGCCCGTTGCCGCGCGCGCCGTTTACAGAAATTCCGAGAAACTGGAGAGCGATTATGACAGCACGATATGGCGGCAGGCTTGCCGCGATCGGCGCCACGGCCCTGCTGACGGCGGCGGTTTTCGTGTTGCCGGCAAAGGCGGAAGCCGACGTGAAGGCGGTCATCAAGACCTATTCCGACATCGCGTTGGCCAAGTACGAGGATTCGCTGACCACCGCGCAGGCACTCGACAAAGCGGTCGACGCATTGCTCGCCACGCCATCGGTGGAAACCCTCAACGCTGCCCGAGAGGCATGGAAAGCATCGCGTGTGCCTTACCAGCAGACCGAGGTCTATCGTTTCGGCAACAAGATCGTCGATGACTGGGAAGGCGAGGTGAATTCCTGGCCGCTGGACGAAGGCCTGATCGACTACGTCGCCAAGAGCTACGGCACCGAATCGGACGCGAATTCGCTCTATACGGCCAATGTGATCGCCAACAAGGAGATCGAGATCAACGGCAAGAAGGTCGATGCCTCGAAGCTTTCGCCGGAATTCCTGTCCGGCACGCTGCAGCAAGCCGGCGGCATCGAAGCCAACGTTGCCACCGGCTATCACGCCATCGAATTCCTGCTCTGGGGCCAGGACCTGCATGGCACCGGCCCGGGCGCCGGCGAGCGGCCCTATACGGACTATGATCTCAAGAACTGCACCGGCGGCAATTGCGACCGCCGCGCCCAGTATCTGAAATCGGCGACTGACCTTCTGGTCTCCGACTTGCAGAAGATGGTCAATGACTGGAAGGAGGACGGCGCCGCACGCAAAAACCTCGTCGATGGCGAGCCGAACACCGCCATCTCGATCATCTTCACCGGCATGGGCTCGCTGTCCTATGGCGAACTGGCCGGCGAACGCATGAAGCTCGGCCTGCTGCTGCATGACCCGGAAGAGGAGCAGGACTGCTTTTCCGACAACACCTACAACTCGCATCTCTACGACGCCATCGGCATTCGCGCCGCCTATCATGCCAGCTATGCCAGGCTCGACGGCACCGTCGTTTCGGGTCTCTCGGTGGCCGATATGGTGAAGGCAGCCGATCCGGCGATCGACAAGGAACTGTCGGACAAGCTCGATGTCACCGTCGCCAAGATGGAGGCGATCAAGGCGCGGGCACTGGCGGGCGAGGCTTATGACCAGCAGATCGCCGAGGGCAACACGCAAGGCAATGCCACCGTACAGGCAGCGATCGACGCACTGATCGACCAGACCAAGTCGATCGAACGCGCCGTTGGCACTCTCAAGCTTAACGCCATCGCCTTCGAGGGCTCCGACAGCCTCGACGCACCCGACAAGGTGTTCAAGTAAGCGCCGTCAGGGTAAATACAGCCACACGGCGCGGGAGGCGCCGTCAGCCAGAGCAAACTAATGCTGATCTGCCATTGCAACATCATCACGGAGAAGGAGATCGAGCAGGCGATCATCGGGCTGCTGGACCAGGATCCCTGGCAGCTGATCGTGCCGGCGAAGATCTATCATGCCATGCAAAAGCGCGGTCGCTGTTGCGGCTGCTTCCCAAATGTGGTCGAAACGATCATTCGGGTCACCGAAAATTACCACGCCCGCTCGGAGGCGAGCGACGTGGATATCGTTTCACATCTGGATCGCGTCAGAGGCCTGCGCGTCCAATACGGGAGCAGAAATCATGAAAGGCGATCCGCAGGTCATCGAGCGGCTTAACGAGGCCCTTTTTCTGGAACTCGGCGCCGTCAATCAGTACTGGGTGCATTTTCGTCTGCTGGAGGACTGGGGATACGCCAGGCTGGCCAAGAAGGAGCGGGCGGAATCGATCGAGGAGATGCACCATGCCGACAAGCTCGTGGCCCGGATCATCTTCCTTGAAGGCCATCCGAACCTGCAGTCCCTGGCGCCGCTGCGCATCGGGCAGAACGTCAAGGAAGTGCTCGAATCTGATCTCGCTGGCGAGTATGACGCGCGCACCGCATACAAGCGTTCGCGCGAGATCTGCGAGGAAGCGGGTGACTATGTGACCATGAAATTGTTCGAGGAATTGCTGACTGACGAGGAAGGTCACATCGACTTCCTTGAGACGCAACTCGACCTGCTCGCCTCGATCGGCGAGGAAAAATACGGCCAGCTCAACGCCGCATCGGCGGACGAGGCGGAGTAAAGGCATGCGGGAATGCGGCGCCTGCTAGAGTTCGTGCGCCGCTCGCGGCGGGCCGATGGCTCGCCGCACCTCGAGAAGACGCCGGCCAGACTGGCGCGTCGGCGCTGCGTCTTCCTCGTGGTGGCGCTCACCTCTTCCGCAATGGCCGGTGATCTTCAACCTGCCGGCCTCACCACCACACGCTCCGACCTCAATCCAAAGGATCAGGCGCGCGTCACCGCCATCACCAGGCCGACGACGGATTTTTCCAAACCCGAGCAATTCGAACTGATGCAAGGTGGCGCCGGCACGTCCAGAAAAGACGTCAACCGCGATTCCTTCTCGCAACCCTCGGCCAACATCACCTTCGAGGAAGAGGGCGACTTCAAGCTCGGCAATGCGCTTTTCCGCAAGAACTGGGTGTCGTCGCCATCCTCGACGCAGGCGTCGGATGGGCTCGGCCCGCTGTTCAACGAACGCGCCTGCCAGAACTGTCATCTGAAGGATGGCCGCGGCCGTCCGCCGCAAGGCGACACCGGCACGACGTCGATGTTCCTGCGGTTGGCCCGCGAGGCAAGCAGCGAGGAGGAGAAAGCCGAGCTTGCCGACCATAAGGTGCTCAATTTCCCCGACCCGGTCTACGGCACGCAATTGCAGGAACTGGCCGTCCCCGGCCTGCGCGGCGAAGGCAGGATGCATGTCGACTATCAGAAACGGCAGGTGACGCTTGCCGACGGCACCGTGGTCTCCCTGCGCAAACCAAGCTATTCGGTTGTCGATCCTGCCTATGGCCCGCTCGATCCGCGCACCACGCTGTCGCCGCGCCTGACGCCGCCGATGATCGGCCTTGGCCTGATCGAACAGATCGCACCGGCGGACATTCTTGCCCGAGCCGACCCGGACGACCGGGACGGTGACAGCA
>NZ_RZQG01000229.1:0-7451 GCF_003998635.1 Mesorhizobium sp. M7D.F.Ca.US.004.03.1.1 | reverse complement strand
CCGCATGGCCGACCGCCTCGCCAAGTTCCTTGCGGTTGGGGGTGATGGCGGTCGCCCTGGCATAGCGCGCATAGTCGCGGCCCTTCGGGTCGACCAGCACCGGTTTTCCCGCCTCGCGGCAGATGGCGATCAGATCAGCGGCGACGCCGTCGAGCAGGATGCCCTTGCCGTAGTCGGACAGGATGACGATGTCGGCGCGCGGCAGGGCATCGCGGAAATGCCGGATCAGGCCGGCGCGCTCCGCAGCACCCAGCGGCTTGATTTCCTCCTCGTCGAAGCGAAGCACCTGCTGGTTGAGCGCGCTGAAGCGACTCTTCGACGAGGTCATGCGGCCGCGCTCCTGCGCCAGGCCAGCCGTGTCGACGCCAAGCTCGCCGAGCATCCGCACCAGGCTGTCGCCCGCTACATCGGTGCCGATGACCGAGACAGGAACAGCGGCAGCGCCGAGCGAAACGATGTTGGCCACGACATTGCCGGCGCCGCCCATCGTCGCGGTCTCGCCGCGCCCGTGCAGCACCGGGATCGGCGCTTCCGGCGAGATCCGCTCGATAACGCCGTTGACGAAACGGTCGAGGATGAAGTCGCCGACCACCAGCACGGTGGCCTGGCCGAACCGCGCAATGGCGCGGTGCAGGGGTTCGGGAGAAGGCGGATTGTGCTTGATCATGTCACTGGCAACGCATGGAAAAGGCCGATTTCAATCTTGCTGGTCATCATCATCAGACAGGCCGGATCGTTCATGGCCCAGATCGTTCATGGCAAAAGCCGATATACCGCAAATCCATGCAGTGCAACGGCAGGGCATGACCGCGAGGCCCGGGCGGTCAGCTCTTCTGCAAGGCGACATGGACACCAAGCCCAACCAGCACCGCGCCGCCGGCCCGCTGCATCAGTTGCTGTGCACGGCTCGAACGCCGCAAACGGCCGATCACGGCGCCCGCCAGGAACACGCAGACGACATCGGCCGAAGAGAACATCAGATTGACTGTTGTGCCCAGCACGACGAACTGCAGCCAGACCGGAAATGCCGCCGCGGCATCGATGAACTGCGGCAGGAATGCCATGAAGAAGATCGCCGTTTTCGGATTGAGCACCTCGACGGTGATGCTCTCGAAAAAGGCACGTCGTGCCGATTTCCGCTCGATCGCGGGCAGCGCCGTGTCACCCTCCGCGCGCTTGCGAAACAGCGAGACGCCGAGCCAGATCAGATAGAGCGCGCCAATCAGCTTGACCGCCATGTAGAGCGTCGGCACAGCGTGAAACAGCACCGACAGGCCGGCGGCGGCGGCGAAGACATGCACATAGCCGCCCAGATGAATGCCCAGCGCCGCCGTCAGGCCGGACCAACGGCCGCGCGCCATCGTCTGCGCGGCGGCGTAGAGCATGGCTGGGCCGGGAATGTAGGCGAAGATCGCCGTGGTGGCGAAAAACGCCAAGAGCAGTTCGGTCGACGGCATTTCTTTGTCCCTCACGATCATGCCGGGCGGCACGAACCGACTGAAGCGGAAGCTTTGCGGCGCCACTGTGACATCCGCTCCGTTGCCTGCTTTATCGACAGCCCACCCTGCCTCCCTTATAAGGGCCGGAATCGGCAAGTGAAACGCGTATCAGGGCCAACCACATGATCATCGTCACGGGCGGCGCCGGCATGATCGGCTCCAACATCGTCGCCGCGCTGAATGCCGAAGGGCATGACGACATCCTCGTCGTCGACGACCTCACCGACGGCCACAAGATCGCCAATCTCGCCGACCTGCAGATCGCCGACTATCTCGACAAGGACGACTTCCTGCCCCGCATGGAGGCAGGCTCGCTCGGCCGTATCGAGGCCGTCTTCCACCAGGGCGCCTGCTCGACCACCACCGAGTGGAACGGCAAGTTCATGATGGAGGTGAATTATGCCTTCTCGAAGCGGCTGCTGCACGCAAGCCAGGCGCTGCGTGTGCCCTTCCTCTACGCCTCCTCGGCTTCCGTCTATGGCGGCGGCGCCGAGTTTCGCGAGGATCCCGCGCTCGAGCGGCCGCTCAACGTCTACGCCTATTCCAAGAAGCTGTTCGACGATTATGTCAGGCGCACCGTCTTCGACACCGATCATTCGCAGGTCGCGGGCCTGCGCTATTTCAACGTCTATGGCCCGCGCGAAGGGCACAAGGGCGCTATGGCCTCGGTCGCCTTCCATCTGTTCAACCAGGTCGGGCGCGGCGAAAATCCCAAACTGTTCGGCGCTTACGATGGCTTCGGACCGGGCGAACAGAGCCGCGATTTCATCCATGTCGGCGACGTCGCCGACGTCAATCTGTGGCTGTGGAAACGGGGCTCAAGCGGCATCTTCAATTGCGGCACCGGCCGCGCCCAGCCCTTCCGCGCCATCGCCGAAACGGTGATCGACACGCTGGGCAAGGGCGAAATCGAGTTCATCGAATTCCCCGACCACCTCAAGGGCAGCTACCAGAGCTTTACGCAAGCTGATATGTCCCGTTTGCGCGCGGCCGGTTACAATGGCCAATTCCGGACAGTGGAAACCGGTGTCAGAGACTATGTCGAATGGCTGAAAGCCCAACGATCCTCGTGATCGGCCCACGCTGGGTGGGCGACATGGTGATGGCGCAGTGCCTGTTTTCGGCGCTGAAGGAGCTGCATCCCAACGCCGCCATCGATGTGCTGGCGCCGGCCTGGGCCGCGCCGCTGGTCAAGCGCATGCCCGAAATCCGCCAGCAGATCGACTTTCCGCTCAAACCCGGCGCGCTCGAATTCACCCATCGCCGCCGCTTCGGCCGCCTGCTGCGCGGCCGCTACGACATGGCCTATATCCTGCCGGGCAGCTGGAAATCCGCGCTGATCCCGTTCTTTGCCCGCATTCCGCGCCGTGTCGGCAATCTCAGGGAAATGCGCTACGGCCTGTTGACCGACATCGTACCGCTGCCCGACAGCGTCAAACGACGCACCGCGCAGGCCTATTTCGGCCTCGCCCAGGGCGGCAGCTTCCGGGCGCCCCGGCTGAGCGTGGACACGAAAAACCAGGTCGCGCTGCTCGACCGCTTCGGGCTGGCGCCGCAGAAATTCGTGGCACTGATGCCCGGCGCCGAATTCGGCCCGGCCAAGCGCTGGCCGAGCGAAAGCTATGCCAGTCTTGCCCGCGATTTCATGGGCAAAGGTTTGAAAGTCGCACTGTTCGGTTCGAAGAACGACCGCGACGTGACGGCGGAAATCGCCGCCCTTGCCCCTGGCCTCGTCGACCTCGCCGGGCAGACGCGGCTGGAGGACGCCATCGACCTGATATCAGCCGCCAGGCTGGCGGTGTCCAACGACAGCGGGCTGATGCATGTCGCGGCCGCCGTCGGCACGCCGATCGTAGCCGTCTATGGCTCGACCTCGGCCGAGAACACGCCGCCGCTGGCCGAGCACCGGGAACTGGTCTGGCTTGGCCTGTCCTGCTCGCCATGCCACCAGAAGGTCTGCCCGCTCGGCCACCTCAACTGCCTGAAGACGCTTGAAGTCGGCCAGGTCGCGGCGGCAGCGGACCGCCTGCTGGAAATCCCGGCCGCGGCATGAAGGTGCTGATCGTCAAGACATCCTCGATGGGCGATGTCATCCACACCTTTCCGGCCGTCGAGGATGCCCGCCGCCAGCGGCCGGACATAACCTTCGACTGGTGCGTCGAAGAAGCATTCGCCGGCATCGTGGCGCTTCACCCGGCAATCGACAGGATCCACACGGTGGCGATCCGGCGCTGGCGCAAGGCGCTGCTCGATGGCGGTACCTGGCGCGAGGCGGCCGCCTTGCGTCACACCTTGCGCGATTGCCGCTACGACCTGGTTATCGACGCGCAAGGCCTGCTGAAATCGGCTCTGGTGGCAAGACAGGCGGGCGCACCCATTGCCGGCTTCGACCGCTCCAGCGCGCGCGAACCCTCAGCGACGCTGTTCTACGATGTCATCTATGCCGTGCCGCGCAACCTGCACGCCATCGAGCGGACGCGGCGGCTGTTCGGCCTGGCGCTCGGCTATCAGCCCGATCTTTCGACGCTGGACTCCGGCATCGTGCCGCCGGCCGGCAATCTGGCCAACATCCCCGGTAAAACCGCCTTCCTGCTGCACGGCACCAGCCGCGAAGACAAGAAATGGCCCGTCCAGGACTGGATCGAAGCCGCCCGCCTGCTGGTTGAGCGGGGAATGACGCCGGTCACCACATGGTCGAACGAGCGTGAGAAAACCGTGGCCGAAGCGATTGCGGGGGCCGTTCCGTCAACGGTCGTGGTGCCGAAATCGCCGCTGGCCGAGATCGCCGCATTCATCGGCCGCTCGACGCTGGTCATCGGCGCCGACACCGGGCTGACCCACCTTGCCAGCGCTTTCGGCCTGCCGACGGTTGCGGTGTTCCTGGCGACCGAGCCGGGTTTGACCGGCCCGCGCGGGCCCTATGCATCGACGCTTTTGGCCGCGCCTGGGGAGCGCGTTGCGCCGGCGGAGGCGGTGGCGGAAGCAGAGAGGCTGGCGGGACTTCAGGTCCTTGGCAGGCCCAATGCTGGTAAGAATTGAATTCAATCGGGAGGCTAGCGCTGCCCCTCATTGCCCTGCTGGGCATTTCTCCCCGTGAACGGGAAAGAAGCTGGCGGCAACGCCGGCACCTTCTTTGCAACGCTGAGAATTGCCGGAATCATCAATAAAGGCGTCCTTCTCCCCGTTCACGGGGAGAAGATGGCGGCAGCCAGATGAGGGGCGGCGCGGCGTTTGTGATTGAAACAAATAGCCCGGCTAAAGGCTTAACAGCCGGGCTTTCGACCTAAATAAATTGCACCTGGACGATCTCATACCCCCTGGCACCGCCCGGCGCGTTGACTTCGATGGCGTCGCCGACTTCCTTGCCTATGAGCGCACGCGCGATCGGCGAGGAGATCGAGATGCGGCCGGACTTCACGTCCGCTTCCTGGTCGCCGACGATCCGGTAGGTCTTCTTCTCCTCGGTGTCCTCGTCGACCAGCACCACGGTGGCGCCGAACTTGATCTTGTCGCCGCTGAGCTTGCTCACGTCGATCACCTCGGCGCGCGCGATATAATCTTCAAGCTCGTTGACGCGGCCCTCATTGAGGCTCTGCGACTCTTTGGCGGCATGATACTCGGCATTTTCGGACAGGTCGCCATGCGAGCGCGCTTCGGAGATCGCCTCGACGATGCGCGGCCGCTCTTCCTGCTGGCGCCAACGCAGTTCTTCCTTCAATGACGCGAACCCCTCGCCTGTCATCGGGACCTTGTTCATGATGCCTGACCTTTCCTGCTGCCACCCCCGCGTTTCGGGGAAAGCCTTGTCGATGGGTACAAAAAGAAAACGGTCCGGCAGCCTCGGGCTAACGGAACCGTTTCACCGCAATTTCCCTGAATATAGCAATCTTCGCGGGTTTTTCACGTCCAAAAATCGGTTTTGCAAAAATCATCCCCGCTTTCATCAGTCGAGAGCGGCTAATAAGTCCGAGGGGTAACAAAAAAGCGGCCGCGATCGCTCGCGGCCGCTCCGAAGAACCCCTGGTGTCTTTTCAGCTCCTCATGAAATGGTCGATCTGCTCGGACAGCATACCGTATTCGCGCGAACCCTTGCCGGTCCGCTTCTCGATCTCCATCAACTGCTGCTGGGCGCCGGCCAGATCGCCGATCTGCAGATGCGCTTCGCCGAGATATTCGCGCACCAGCGTATAGTTGGGATCGATGCGCAGCGCTTCCTCGTAATAGCCGAGGCCGACGGTGACGCGGCCGGAATGGCGATGCGAATAGCCGAGATAGTTGAGGATGCGCGGATCCTGCTTGTTGGCGGCGAGGCTGAGCACGGCAATCGCCTCGTCGTAGCGCCCGGCCATCGCCAGCGCGTGGCCCGCATCATAGATGCTGTCGTCGTCGAGCATGCCTTCCTGGGGCGCGACGCACTTTTTCTTCTTCTTGTCCCAGACTTCGCCCTTCTTGCACTGGGTGACGGTCTGATCGCTACCACCGCCACTGCCACTGCCCGCGGCAAACACAGGAACGGCAAGGAACTGCAGCGCGACAAGGGCAGTCGCCGCCTGGATCAGCATTCTTTTATGCATCGAAGCCTCCTTGAGGGGTGAGAATGCAACACTAACGCCAAGCGCCCGCCATTTCATCCCGGAAAAATGCGTGCGGGAGAACATCAGGTGACGGATGCTGCAAATCCGTTATCATCGGCCAGGATTTCGGCACTTGCCAGGATTTCGGCACTTGCCAGGATTTCGGCACTTGCCAGGATTTCGGCACTTGGGAGACTGCTCGTGCAGCAGCGGCTTGAAAAGGACTGGGAGCTTTCGATCGGTCCCGACACCGTGCGTCTGTTCATCCTCAAGGCCAAGGCGCTGAGTGCCGCCGTCAATGAAGACTATGCCGATGGCTCGGAGCACGAGGTCGAGCTCGACGGCGAGTCCCATGTCAACCATCACCATGACGGCCTTGCTGAGGAAAGCTCCGAGAACCTTACCGAAGAAGAGCTGCGCGAGCTGATTAACGACCTCAATGTCGATGAAGCAGCCGAACTGATCGCGCTGGCCTGGGTCGGTCGCGGCGACTACGACGCCGCCGAATGGGCGGACGCGCTTGCCGCGGCGCGCGAACGCGCCAACAAGCGCACCGCAAAATACCTGCTTGGCATGCCGCTGCTCGCCGACTGGCTGGAGGAAGGGCTGGAAGCGATCGGCGCGTAACGACGTGGTTACCGTTCGTGATGCGGCCAAGGCAACCTCCTTGCCTCGGCGCCGTTGAGGGCCATGGGGTCGATTGTCTTTTCCCGAACATGCAGGGGCGCATTGCTCATGGCCGTCACGGCTTTGCTGGTGATGCCGGCCGAGGCCAGACATCGCCATCGGCATCACAAGCCGCTAACGCCGCGGATGGAGCAGCCTCTGACACCGCGAGCCGACCAGCCCCTCAAACCGCGGGGCGGGCAGCGCCTGAAACCGCGGGGCAAACGGCACGTCACGCCGAACCAGGCACGGCAGAAACCGCAGGATTTGCCGTCCTCGCCAGCTGGTATCCCGATACCCGGATCCGGTGTCCCGGCACCAGAGCCTGGTATTCCGTTGCCCGAGCCACGACCGGCCGACGCTCCAAAGGCCGACGCTGCAAAGACCGAGGAGCAGAAAACGGAAGCTCCGAACACCGCCCGAGCGCCCGCCCGTATCGGTGAAGAAGAATCCCACCAGAAGAAGCAGGCACTTCCCGAGCCGTCGGCACACGAACCCTCAACCGATACGGAAAGCGAGCCGAAACCACCAGCGGTCGCGCCGATTCCGACACAAAAGCCGGACATCGCAGAACCCGAGGATGAGCCGCCGGCCGTTGCGCCGCAGCAAAAGCCGGCCGAAGCAGGCGACGAGAAGATGCTGCCCGATCCGCGCTCGGCCGATCTCCCCGATGGCAAGATGCCCGCCGGGGAAGTCGCTTGCCGCGAACGGC
>NZ_RZQG01000228.1:0-7478 GCF_003998635.1 Mesorhizobium sp. M7D.F.Ca.US.004.03.1.1 | reverse complement strand
ATTCCCCGCAACTGGGTGCTGTGCATGACGAAAAGCCTTCGGCCTCACACAGCTTGCGGTAAAAGTACTTTTTCCATTTCATGTTTTCTGTGTTGCCTGCCGCCAGCGCGGGAAAATGTCTGGCAAGCAGGCGGCTGAGCTCAGCGCGATTTGAGAGGCCAAGATCCCGCCAAAGATGGTCCATGCGCATCGCACGCCGGGCGATGATCTTGGCCAAGCGGGCGCTCGCCGGGTCGGCCGGCGCAGCATGCGCTAGCAGCAGCCGGCGTAGCAGTTCCTCTTCCAGTTCCGGCTCGGGCTCGCTCAACTCCTCCAAAGCGAATACGCTGCTGGAGGTAGACGGGAAAGTTGCGGCCAAGACATCACGCAATTCGACAGACGAAAGGCCTGTCCCCTCCGTCGCCAACACCTCGCCCGCCTGGACCTCCTCAAGCGAACGTGAATGTACGCAGGGCAGCACATGCTGATCGAAGCTCCTCCCTAGCTCGGACCCACGCCATTGCGCGCTGGATAGGCAGCCATCATCGTAACGGCCGGCTTCAGCTTCCGGCATGACAAAGCGCCTTGTTGACCGCAGGGATGATCTTGTCGCCCCAGAGCTCGATCTGGCGCAGCATCGTCTTTTGGTCGAAGTCGCCCAATTGAGTCTGAACTGCGATCTGGTCCGGTTTCAAGATATCGATCTCTTCCAGCAGGCGATCAATCACGCGATTTACGCTGCCAATCGGCAAATTTTTGCGCATGGTCTCGAAGGACAGATCCTGCTGGGTCGGTGTCTCCTGCAGCAGGTAGCCATCGTGGCTCTGTTGGCGACGCTGATGCAGGGCTTCAGAAAGCCGGCGCTGGAAGCGGGCATTGTCGAGATAGCTGTTGATCTCCAACTCGTCGTGGCTGGCATAGCAGCAGCGCAGCAGCGATATCTTGACGTCGGTGACGTTCTTTTCCTCGGATGCCGCCGCCCTCTCGACTGATTCACGCAGTGTGGTCAAAGTCTCTAAGCCGTCGTGGAAGGCTGTGACAAAAAAATTGTGCCCCTCGCGGTAGGCCCGAGCCATCCGTGCGGCTCCGCCAGCGATCCAGATAGGCGGCGTCGGCTGCTGGACTGTGCGGACCGAAATCGCTGTTGGGGGGATCTTCTCATACTGGCCGTCGTGTTCGAAGACGTTTTGGTTGAGGCCCTTGAGAATGATGTCCAGGTATTCCGAAAAGACGGCCGGCGCCTCATCGATGTCCACGCCGAACCGTTCGAACTCGAACTGCTGGTATCCCAAGCCTACGCCGAGCTCGAGACGGCCGTTCGCAACGATGTCGGCGAAGCCGATCTCGGACAGCAGGCGCTGCGGTTGGTAAAGCGGCAGCACGCAGACGGCAGTGCCCAGGCGAATCGTGCTTGTCAAGCCGCCGCAGTGCGCCACCATCATCAGCGGGGATGGTATGAGGCTGTAATTGTTGAAGTGGTGCTCAGCAAACCACGCGGTGTTGAACCCAGCCTGCTCCGAAGCGACGGCCTGTTCGATGGAGTTGCGGATGACGCTTTCTGAGGATTGGTGATAGCCACGCTGGGCGGCCAGAATGAAAGTGGCAAATTCCATGATTTCTCCTCGTTATAGACACGTCAGCCGACCGGGAATGTGCTCGGCATGCGCATGCTTGGATCTCAAGCACCTCAGGTGCGTCGTGGAGCCGAGGCTTCATAATGCTCGGCCGGTCGCCCTGCGAAGGCCTGGCAATTAACCTGCGGCCTCCGCAAAACATTCGTCATAGAGCTCGCTGGCGTTTCCCGCATCACCGAACGAGGTCCAGCCGCCGTCCACGTAGAGGATCGAGCCGTTGATGTATGAGGCGTCAGACGAAGCAAGGAAGAACGATGCATCTGCGACGTCTTCTGGCCGTCCCATCCTGCCCATGGGGATGCGTCGTCCGATTGCTGTCAGGTCGATGCGGCCGGCTTTGGCCAACTGAGCAAGTGCGGGCGTGCGGATGTGGCCAGGAGCGACGGTGGCTGTCCGAATTCCGACCGGCCCGAGTTCGGCCGCCATGCAACGGGTCAGCATATCCATCCCCGCCTTGGAGGCGCCGTAGGCATGGCGCGGCGCGAACGGCAGAAAGCTGTCGATCGACCCGAGATTGAGGATCACGCCGCCCGGGCGCATAGCCTTGATCGCTTCGCGCGCGCAGGTGAAGGCGCCGGTAAGGTTGACATCCAGGACGTGTTCGAGCTGTTTCGACAGTTGCTCGATCGCAGGCACAATCCTGTCGGCGGTATCAGCACTATTGACCAGAACATCGATATACCCGAAGCGTCCCCTCAGTTCTTCGAACATCGACACCACATCGCTCTCGACGGCCACGTCCAGCGATTTCGCCAGATGCTTGCCGGGGAGCGATGTAGCCAGCTCTGCCGCTGCAGTGCCATCTTTATCAGCAATCACGACGGTGTCGCCGTTCGCGGCAAAGCGGCGAGCGACGGCCGCGCCAATGCTTTTTGCGCCACCGGTGACGAGCACGATTCGCGCATCTGTGCATTCGGCCGGACAGGAGAGCTCGGCTTGGAGCGCACCATCCACCGGCGGGTGAGCATCCCCCGGCTGGTTGAATGACATCCAGCCTCCGTCGACTGCCAGCACCGAGCCGGTGATGTAGCGCGCCTGCGTGCTGCTCAGAAAACGCACGACCCTGGCGATCTCGTCGGGGCGAGCCAAGCGCCCCATCGGCACGCGGCGGCGTATCGCCGCGAGGTCCATTTTGCCAGCGCGTGCCAGTTCTGTGACCATTGGGGTGCGGACGGAGCCCGGCGCCACCGCCGTGACGCGGATTCCTCGCATAGCCCACTCGCATGCAAGGGACTTTGTCAACGAGATCACGCCAGCTTTCGAGGCTGCGTAGGCGTTGCGCCTGGGATTGCCGACCACGCCCGCCATCGAAGCCACATTGACGATCGCACCGCCCGGCTTCATGCGCCGCGCCGCTTCCCGGGCCATAACGAATGGCCCAATAAGGTTCACTGTCACGCCGCGTCGGAAGGTATCGACAGCGGTGTCGATGATCCTATCCATCGTGGGTCCAACCGCCGCATTGTTGATGAGGACATCGATTTGCGCGAACCGTGCTTCGACCTGGCCGAAAAGTGAGAGCATGTCCTTCTCTCGCGACACATCGCACTCCAGACCGACGTGCGGCGACCCGAGATCCCGAGCCAGTTCAACCACACCACTGCCCGGAAGGTCCACCGCAACTACAGTGTCTCCGTCCGCGGCAAGGATATCGACCAGGGCACGGCCGATCCCGCCCGCAGCGCCTGTGATGATTACGGTGCGTGCTGCCAGTTTCACGAGAGCTTCTCCACGATGACCGCTTGTGATCTCAGCCCATCAACCTTGGGCGGAATGAAGGGCCGAGCCAAATCGTTGCAGTGACCGCCAGTCGCGGCCCCACACAGATGTCGTTCCCGTAGGGCGCTCATCCTCCATTCCTACCCACTTATGCAGCTCCCAGTTGGGGACCCTCGACGCCATCTTGGTCGGTGGGGATGTGACCCTTGAGCAACTGGTAGATGGGATCGTCTGGATGTGGTGCTCCAATCGGCTGTCGCCGGCCGAACCTATCTGCCTCAAGAATCGCTGGCGGGATTTGCTCCTCAACCCAATCGTAGACGACTGTCCGTTCCGCAATTCGCCACTCGTCCTGCCTCTTCTGAAACAGATCGCAGTAACGGCCGCAAAGCAGCGTCTGACGTATTTCTTGGTCTGTATCCGGTCCGCGTTGCAGCGCGGTGAAATAGCTCTCGACCGCGGCCTCTGCTGAACTGATGAAGTCGATCAGGCTGTTCGTGATTTGATGGATGTTACGGTGCCCCGGCAGACCGAGAGCAAATTGGATGAAGTCCTCTGCCGGTCCGCAATAGGGACCGTGCCTGTCATACGCTTCGGGCCAGTATGCGCTACGCAGCGCCGCCTCATCGGCGCGGTCTATCCCGCGGCAGTACCGATACAGGCAGTTGCGGATCGCCTCTCGGTCACGCAGTTCGGTAATTTTCGCGTGGTCGACAGGGTCTGTCGCGAATTGTATGATTGTTTTGTCCTTCCCGATGCCAGTCTGCACTTTGCGTGTGTCTCTCTCTACAACTGAGTTAGCGGGGGGCTCGTCAACTTCCAGAGCTTGTTCGGGGCAGGCTCGTACCCCTTTTGAGGCAAGCAGTTGCTCCCCATCGGCAACATCAATATCACCGGGCAAGATGTAGCCGGCGTCATCAAGCTTGAAGACTCTCGGCGCCCGCGCCCAGCAGCGCGCATGACCCTGGCATCTGGCTTTATGTACGACGACACGCATAGCGAACTCCAATGTCGTTGGCTGAAACTTCAGGACCATTCCAGGATCAGATTCTCGATCCCGAACACATGGCCGCCGAAGGTGATAGGTTCAGTCCCTGTCTTGATCCGAAAGGCTGGGATGCGCGCCAGCCACTCCTCCAGGCCAATGACAATCTCCCGCCGGGCAAGGTGTGAGCCAAGACAACGATGGGGACCATAGCCAAAGGCAGCGTGCCGGTTGTCCTCGCGCGCCAGATCGATCTCATTCGGGCATTCGAATTCCGCCGGGTCACGATTGGCAATCATCGTGGCACAGGAAACATAATCTCCCTTGCGGATCGGCGCGCCTTTGAAGTCGACATCCTTCGTTGCCACTCGGATCATCTGAATGGTCGAATAGGCGCGCAGCAATTCTTCCGCAGCGACGGCAATCCGGTCAGGTTCGCTTCGTAGCAATTCCTGATCTTTGGGGTTGCGCGCGAGATGGGCCAAGTCGAAGCATATGGCTGCTGAGACCGTGTCGAGTCCCGCGACGAACACAAGCACGCCGATGCCACGGACTTCTTCGTCACTGAGCAGACGACCCTCGACCTTTGCCTTCACGATGAAGGTCATGAAATCATCGACCGGCTCCTTGCGGCGCTCGGTGGCAAGTTCGTCGATGAAGGCCACGATCGTCCGGGCTGCGGGTGGTCGTTGCTCCTTATCGCCGTGGAGCAGATCTCTAGCCCAGCCGACAAATGTTTCTAGTCCGTTGTCCGAAAGCCCAATAAAGCGAAGGAAGATATTGACCGCGAACGGAACTGCAAAATCCTTCATGATGTCGCAGCTCGTGCCTGATGCGGCGATCCTGTCGATCAGCTTGATCGCTCGTTCCCGGACAGCCGGCTCCAATGCCATTACCCGCTTTGGCGAAAGCAGCGGATTGAGCAGTGAGCGAAAAACACCGTGGAATGGCGGATCGAGCTCAAGCGGGATCATCGGCCAGCTCTCGCCGAGCACAGAGGCGAAGATGCTGCGATGGCTGGAAAACGTTTCGGTGTCCTGCAGCACCCGGCGCTGGTCGCTCGCGCGAGTGATGACCCAGGTACCCCGACCGTCGCGCGTGTTGCTGGTTGAATAAAAGATCGGAGGCCCGGCATGAACGCAAGCAACCGCTGCATGCGGATCCCCGTTAGCCGTCGGCAACATGCCGGGCGACGTAAACAGGTTGAAGTCCCTCACCATTTCGGGCGGGACATGATCTGGAACCGGCCGCGATTTAACCGCGCCAGAATCGAGAGACCGTTCATGAGATGCTGTCGGCATTTGCATGCAATCGTCGGTGCAAGCTCCGTGCCGAATTCGTCTTTCGATAATCCTTGCCGTTTGCTGGGCAACAGGTGGCGCCTGCGCTGACTTGCTGGTCGGGATTGCAACATTCTTGTCCAGCGTCGGACACAGAATGTAGAATGCTAGACAGCGACTTGGAGCAACTCAACTGGTGGGATCGCTAGCCGATCATGTGCCCGGGGAGCATCCAGTTCGAAAGCTTGCGCTAAGCGGCTTGGTGACTTGGCCGAGGTCACCAGGTGGAAACGACCAACACTTGGGGTGAGCCTAGTGGCGCTCCCCTCGATGATGTCTGGCGGGGTGGTTAGCCGCCTCCGTAGGACAAGATCAGTCTACACGAATGGACTATAGCCTCTCCTCGCATGCCTCATTGGCCGTCCTTCAGAGCCGGCCACACGAGCTTTTGTCTTTCAGCAGGGCGTTTTTCTCGCCAGCTACAGAGCCACACCGACGCCATTAATGAGCGTCCAGTCGACGGGTTGGATGGCCCTGTCCATCTTGCCCAGCACCTTGGCTTAGCATTTGCCGGTGCGGCGGAAGCCTTCAAGACGCAGTTCTTGACCTTCTCCAGATCAGCCTCGGATGGATATCGGCAAGGGTTCAGCTCGTCCTTTTGAACTTGCGCATCTTCGTGTTGGCCAACCCCAGGCCGCCCGACATATTTGCGGTCTATCCGGCACCTCAACTTCGAACAACCTTGCGGCAAGCTCTTGGGATAGCCCACGCTCGTGCCTCCACCACCCGCTCAGCAGAGCCAGATTTGTCGTTGATGGCACGGAACTTGCGGAGTCATTCGCAGATGCGTCACGGACCGAGAGTGTCGTCCCATGAATTCGATCACCAAAAAGGCCGCCCGACGTTGCTGGGACCGCCTGCAATTACCTTATCCCAGAATTGGGAGCAACGGCTTCAAAAGGGATAACTCATCACCTCAATTTTGTCGATCGCGCGGCCATCGAACCGCAGCCATCGATCAGACTTCCGCCTCGTTGCACTCATTGCGACCGCCTTGGTGCTTGCGACAACCGCTCAATTCTGGCTGCCAGGATAACCACATATGGCGACGGAACTTCCTGCTTCAAAGCAATATAGAGATCGTCGATCATCCCCCCATCAAGGCCTCGATCGAGGACACCGCGTTCGGCTTGCTTGGTTCGCAGTGAACAGACCGCACTTCGACGAATGCGATCGATGCGACCGCGCCGAGAACTCTCCCGCATTGTCGACGGTTGGGTCCGTCGGCCCTCCGATGAGGCCTCGGATGCGTCGGGCTCCGAGGCCTCGACTGATGCCGACTGGCCGCCGCCGGAAGGTCTCGCGGCTTTGATCCCCGGCGATGTAGCCACCCCTGCTGCAACAGCTCCTAGCCGGAGAACTCATTCATGACCGAATCGGCGACAGATTTAGTGGACGCGGCTTTGTTCGACCGAGATCGGCTTGACCCAGAAAGTCCCTATCAACGTTCTGGCCCTGCATGGGGTGCCATCATTTCGCTTTCCTTCGGCACCTTCGGGCTTGTGACGGCAGAGTTTCTGCCCGCCAGCGTTCTGACACCGCTCGCGCATGATCTCCGTATCACCACGGGCACGGCTGGACAGGCGCTAACAGCGGCCGCAATCGTCGCGGCGATCTCGGCACCGATAATCGCCATCGTGACAAAGCGTCTGGACCGCAGGGTCGTCATCTGGGCGATGACGCTCCTGCTGATCCTGTCGAACGTTCTGGCGGAGGTTGCGGGGTCGCTGCCGGTTTTGCTGGCGGCACGCGTCGTCCTTGGCATATCGCTTGGTGGTTTTTGGTCAATTTCGGCAGCGTTGGCGATGCGGCTGGTTCCAA
>NZ_RZQG01000227.1:0-7483 GCF_003998635.1 Mesorhizobium sp. M7D.F.Ca.US.004.03.1.1 | reverse complement strand
CTTCTATGGCGGCGTCCTGGTCGACGACGTCTTCATGGGCGAAGGCGGCCGGCGCGAAGCCGACAGCACCGACATAAGGCAGGCGCTGAAACTCTATCGCGTCGCCGACTATCTGCTGATCGGGTTGTTTGGGCTGGTCTCGGTTATTTTCATGGTGGCCTGATCTCACCCTCCCTTTTTGTGGGGGGTAAAAGCTCTTAGAACTCGATACCTTGCTGGGCCTTCACGCCTGCGGAAAAATGGTGCTTGGTCACGCCCATTTCGGTGACGAGGTCGGCGGCCTCGACCAGCGCCGGCTTGGCGTTGCGGCCGGTGACGACCACGTGCAGGCCCTCGCGCCGCGCTTTCAGCGCTGCAACCACTCTGTCGAGATCGAGATAGTCGTAGCGCAGCGCAATGTTGAGTTCATCGAGCACCAGAAGGCTGATCGACGGATCGGCCATCAGCTCAAGCACCTTGGCCCACGCGGCTTCGGCCGCGGCGATGTCGCGCTTCAGATCCTGCGTTTCCCAGGTGAACCCCTCGCCCATCGCGTGCCAGACGACGCGATCGCCGAAGGCGGCGAAGGCGTCCTTCTCGCCGGTATGCCACTTCCCCTTGATGAATTGGACGACGCCGACGCGCTTGCCATAGCCGAGCATCCGCAGCGCCAGCCCGAAGGCGGCCGTGGTCTTGCCCTTGCCCGGGCCGGTGTTGACGATCAGCAGCCCCTTCTCGACCGTCTTGCTCGCCACCTCGGCATCCTGCACGGCCTTGCGCTTGGCCATCTTGGCGCGGTGGCGCTCTTCGTCCTTGTTGTCGATATCGGTCATGTCATTTCACCTGGAGCGGCAGCCCCGCCACCATCAGCAGCACCGTATCGGCGATGGCAGCGACCTGCTGGTTGAGCCGGCCGGCGGCGTCGCGGAAACGGCGTGCCAGTGCATTGTCGGGCACGATGCCCTGGCCGACTTCATTGGACACCACGAACCAGGGTCCACGCGGCCGCGACAGCACGTCCGCCAGCCGACGGCATTCAAGCTCGAGATCGTGGTCGGCGAGCATATGGTTGGTCAGCCACAGTGTCAGGCAGTCGATAAGCACAGGCTGGTTGTCAGGCAAGGCCCCGAGCGCGCCGGCGAGATCGAGCGGTGCGTCGATGGTCGTCCAGCCTTCGCCGCGCCGTGAGCGGTGCAGCGCGATGCGCTCACGCATCTCGTCATCATAGGCTTGCGCCGTGGCGACATAGGTCCAACGCGGCGGCAAACCCGTCGCCAGGGTTTCGGCGTGCGCGCTCTTGCCGGAGCGCGCACCACCGATGAGAAAGGTAAGCTTGCGATCAGGCAAAGCTGTCGCGCAGGCTGGTCGCGGTGCCGGTGAAGCGGCCGCGCACCACGCCGACGACCGCGCCGAGCACCAGCCAGAACACCAGATTGGTCACTGTCACCGCCACCACGAACTGGTGATGCAGGCCTTCCGGAATCGCCGTCTTGTAACTGTCGGGCTGCGGCGCGCCGACAATATGCGGCGCGACGATCAAGGCCACAGCCAAGATCGCCAGCGGCAGCGACTTTCGGAAGGCGATCAGGCCGAGCCCGGCCGCGGTCGCCGCCACCGTTGCCCACCACCAGATCTGGCGCTCGGTCAGATCGGCAGCCGGCATGGCCGGCAGTTCCGGTGGCAGGCCGAGGCCAGGCGCCAGCGTAAACACGGCAAAGCCGGCAAGGCCCCAGAACACGCCCTGGCGCCAATTGCCGATGCCGCCGGCGAATTCCGAAACCGCGACCAGGATCAGCGCGAAGCCGATACCGGTGACGATATTGGCAAGCACGCTGAACGCGAAACGCTCGAAACCGTCTGCCGGCGCCCAACCCTCGTCTTCCGCGGGTGCCGCCGGTGCCGGCGTGGCAGCGCTCATGGAGTTTGTTGCCGGTGCGGCCGAACTCATCGCGTTGCCGCTGGTGGTATCGGCAGGCGCCGCCGGAGCGGCAGCGTGCTCATGTTCATGGCCGCCTCCAGCCTGTTCGTAGACTTCCGCCTTGAGGATGAGTGGCACGGTGGCATAGGCCTGCATGCAGGCGAGAACGACGCCGGCCACGAGCCCTGCGATCGCCGCGATGAACACGACGTTGCGAAACAGGTTCATGATGTCAGATCCTCGTCAGTGGCAGGGAAACGCCATCGAATGGCGATAGTCGTGAGCCGCATTGTGGACCGCATCGATATGCGAGAAGCCGACAAAGCCCATCACGAAAATGCCGAGAAACGCAGCAAGAGCGAGCTGCATGAAGCGCGACTGCGAGGAGACGGAGGCGCCGAGGGAGACGGAAGCGGTAGTCATATCTTGTCCTTTCGCCCTCCACCCGAGGGCATCGAAGTCAGTTTCCTGTCGCCGGCAGGTCTCCTGGCTCGCGGATCAGCGCCCTTCCCCACCTTCCCGAAGAAAACATCTTCAGTGGCATATGGAGAGGACTACCGCACACAGTTGCGGGGGCAGCCACGGCATTGGGCGAAACTCGCCCTCACCGCATTCCCTCTTGGCTCCAAAATGGAACCGACGACATTGGTGACTATAGGCAGAATCCTCGCCTCCGGCAAACCAAATTCCGCCGGCAACCATCGCGAATGCGTCGTACCAGCCGAGACCCGCCGGTGCCGCAATTGACAATTTTCCTGGCCGGGTGTCGGCTGACATCTCTAGAGGAAGCCAGCCATGCAGCCCATTGCCAGCGAGCGCGATCCCTACAACGGCCTGACCCGGGCCGAACCGACCCTGCCCTCGTCGACCTATTGGGACGCAGAAGCCTATCAAAAGGATCTCGACGCCATCTGGTATCGAAGCTGGCTGCTCGTCTGCCGCGAGGCCGACCTAGCGCAACCACTGGCTTTCCGCCGATTCCGCATCGGCACGCAGGACATCGTCGTGTTGCGGGACGAGACCGGCGAGCTGCGCGCCTTTCACAACACCTGCCGCCATCGCGGCTCGCAGCTTTGCCAGGAAAGCGAAGGCCGGCTGAAGGCGCGACTGATCACCTGCCCCTACCACGCCTGGTCCTATTCCCTGCGTGGCGACCTCGTGCGCGTGCCGTCGAAATCGCTGCCGGAAGGCTTCGACAAGGCCGGCCACCCCCTTTATCGGGTCGCACTCTCGGTGTGGCGCGGCTTCGTCTTCATCAACCTCACCGAAGACGCGACCGGTTCGGCGCAGGCATCCTTCGATCCCGCCTCCGGCGATCTCGGCAATTGGCCGCTGGAGACGCTGGTCAGCGGCCACGTACTGCGCAAGGTGATGAACTGCAACTGGAAGATCTTTTGGGAAAACTTCAACGAGTGCCTGCATTGCCCGGGCGTCCACAAGGACCTGTCGCGGCTGGTGCCGATCTATGGCCGTGGCCTGATGGGCCGGCACGACGATCCCGAATGGGCTCGCCACGCCGACAATGATGCACCGGAATTTTCCGGCGGCCTGCGTGCAGGAGCCGAAACATGGTCGCGCGACGGCCAGGCGCATGGGCCGGTCTTCGCCAACCTCACGCCAGTCGAGCGCGCCACGGGCCAGACCTATGCCACCAGCCTGCCGTCGATGTTCATCGTCGGCCATGTCGACTATGTCAGGTCAGTCCGGCTGGTACCGCTCGGCCCCGAGCAGACCGAGCTTGTCGCGGAATGGCTGTTTGCGCCCGAGGCGCTCGCCACGACCGACATCGACAACATCGTTGCCTTCGGCACGCAGGTGCTGGAGGAGGATGCGACGATCTGCGAGGTCAACCAGAGAGGCCTGCGCTCGCTGCGCCACCAAGCCGGCGTGCTGATGCCCGAGGAATACGACCTGCACCGCTTCCACAACTGGGTGCGCGAGCGGCATGCGGCACGCGAGGCAACCGCCTAGTCGGCGACTAAAGCGATTTCGGCAAATAGCGCCACGTCACAAAGCCGCAAACCGCCGCCAGCAGGCCGAGCGTGACGAACACCGAGCCCAGACCGAAAAAGGCTAGCACCACGGAATAGACCAGCGGCGGCGTCAGCTCGGAAAAGTCGAGATAGGTGCGATAGACCGCCGCCATCTGCGATCTTTCATAGGAGCGCACCGAGCGCATGAAGGCGGTCGAGCCGAGGGCGTCGAGCGCAATGGTGAAGAAGGCGCCGCAGAGCAGGAAGGCGCCGGTGAGCAGCGGCACGGTTTCGCCGACGAAGCCCGCCGCCAGCAGCGTGGCAGACATGGCGAAATAGGCAAATGTCATGGTCCTGCGGCCGCCGAAGCGCTTTCCTGCCTTGCCCCAGAAGATGGCCATGAACAGCAGCGCGTTGCCGGCCGAAACCAGCAGGCCACCGGCCAGCTTGCCCTCGCCGGTGATCACCATGAACAGCGGCCCATAGACGAAGAATGTCGTCCAGAAACAGGAGCGGCCGAAAGCGATCAGCCACGCCAGCCGCAGCCTGGGCTGGGCGATGAAGCGGCCGATATTGGCCAGCGGATTGGCTGGTCGCGTCTTGCCCGGGCGTATCGAGGGGTTGTCGCCGAGCCTATAGGTCCAGAACAGCGCCAGTAAGGCCATCGCGAACACCGCGACCGCACCATGCGCGGCATAGATGCCGAAGCGCGTGTAGAGGAAGATGCCGAGCGTCGGCCCGCCGGTCCAGGCCAACATCGACCATGCCATGCGCAGCGATTCGGCCTGCATGAAATCGGTCTTGCGGATGTGGTCCATGATGTAGAGGTTGAGCGTGATCGACAGCGCGCTTGCGCCCATCACGCGGCACAGCATGCCGGCCAGTTGCCCGGCAAGCGTGTCGGTGACAAAGAACAGCGAGCCGATGGCGAGCAGGCAGGCGCCGGCCGTGTAGACCCAGCGGCGGGCAAAGCGGCGGATCAGCATCGGCATGAACAATGTCACCGACAGGCCGAGCATCGCCACGACGGTGTAGAGGATCGAGACGATCTGCTCGTTGTGCAGGATCTCATAGGCCTGGATCGGGATGACGCTCGACACGGTGGCGCGAGCAAAGGATTCGACCGCATAGAGCGAAGCGAAGGTGCGCGCGTCCGCGGCCTTGAGGGCCGGTAGCCAGATCGGATGGCGCACATGGGTGGACATTGCTTCCCCAAGCAGAATCACAGGGCCAAATCTGGCGCGGCCATCCCCGCGCCAATAAGAGGAAACCGACGCGTATCCGGTAAAAGCGAAGTCGGCCAAAGGCTTCCCGCCACTGGCCTAATGCGGCGCCTGGTCCGGCGTCCGCGGCAAAGCTCACGGTCTTCTGTTGTCCGGTGCAACCGTGATAGTCGTCTTGCGGGGCTGAATCAGAATGCGAGACCATGAGCATCCAAACGCCGACCGCACCCGTTCAGGATCGACCAAAACGCATCGTCGCCATCGACATCGTGCGCGGCATCGCGCTGATCGCCATGGCGAGCTACCATTTCACTTGGGATCTGGAATTCTTCGGCTACACCGATCCCGGCCTGACCGCCTTCGGCTGGTGGAAGATCTACGCGCGCTGCATCGCCTCGACCTTCCTGTTCCTGGTTGGCGTCAGCCTGTACCTCGCCCATGGCCGACAAATCCGCTGGAACGGCTTCTGGAAGCGATTCGCCATGGTCGCCGGAGCCGCGATCGCGATTTCGGTCGTCACCCGCATCGCCACGCCGGACGGCTTCATCTTCTTCGGCATATTGCACGAGATAGCGCTGGCGAGCCTGCTTGGCCTCGCCTTCCTGCGGCTGCCGGCTTTGTTGACGCTGGTCGTTGCCGCGCTCGTCATCGCGGCGCCTGTCTATCTGCGCTTGGAGGCCTTCGATCACCCGTGGCTGTGGTGGGTCGGCCTGTCGGCGAACAATCCACGTTCCAACGACTACGTGCCCCTGTTGCCATGGTTCGGCGCTGTGCTTCTCGGCATCGGCGTCGCCAAGCTTGCCACGGGCGCGGGTGTCCTGACGGGGCTGGCGAACCTCAAGCCCGGCCGCTGGGCCAACCCGCTCGTCTTCATCGGCCGCCACAGCCTGGCCTTCTACCTGATTCACCAGCCGCTGCTGATCGGCTGCGTGTGGCTGTTCTCGCAGATCATGCCGGCACAGGTCGAAACCCCGCAGGTGAACTTCCTCAAAACCTGCCAACTGTCTTGCGAACAGTCGCGCGACACGGAGTTCTGTTCAAGCTACTGTGTCTGCATGCTCGATACGCTCGAGGGCGAGGCCACGCTTGATCGGCTCTACAACAACGACCAGACTGCGGAATGGAGGGCACATTTGTCCGATCTTGCCGGCATGTGCACAGCCAAAACCGATAGCAAGTTGATGGAGGAAGGGGTCCAATGACCGAGAACCAGCCGAAGCCGGGGATCATACCGTGGCCGCCGCTGATCTATACCGCCGCCATCGCCATCAGCATCGCGCTTGGCCTGCTCTATCCCCTGCCTTGGATCGGCGACATCCTGGGCGATATCCTTTTCGCCGCCGGTTGGGTGGCGCTGTTTGCCGTCGCCGCACTCTGGTTCACCGCGATCCGCACCATGATCCGGGCCAAGACCACGCTCAACCCCAACGCGGTGCCCGATCACCTCGTCACCACAGGTCCCTTCGGCGTCACCCGCAATCCGATGTATCTGGCCAACACGCTGCTTTTGATCGGCGTCGCCTTTGTCTCAGGCATCGTGTGGTTCCTGCCGCTCGCGTTCATCGCCGCCTATGCCACGCAGAAGGCCGCGATCGAAGGCGAGGAAAAGGTGTTGGCCGCGAAGTTCGGCAAGAAATACCGCGATTACGCGAAACGCGTGCGGCGCTGGATTTGACGAGCGCTACGTATTCACGCCAAGCTCAACCAGCCGCTCCACACAAGATTCCTCTGCCTGATCGAGTTCGGCAAGTGTCTCTTCGAGGTCGCGGCGCTTCTGTCTGAGATCCTCGCGCTTTTCCTCGATGCGCTTGATCATCAGCTTGAGTTGACCGACCTCGCCGGGCGGCGCCTTGTACATCTGGATGATTTCGCGGATCTCGTTGATCGAGAAACCGAGCCTTTTGCCGCGCATGATCTGGCGGATGAGGTGGCGGTCGGACGGGCGAAACAGCCGCGTGCGGCCACGCCGCACTGGCTGCACCAGCCCCTCGTCCTCGTAGAAGCGCAGCGTCCGCGTCGATACGTCGAACTCGCGAGTCAACTCGGTGATCGAATAATATTCTCGCATTGCCACTCCCGCACGCCGGAATCCCAAACGATCGCCATGCGGCGCCCTTCCGTCCCGAACCAAAACCCATGCCATGCCGGAATCGATATGGCGCCCCGCGCAAGCCTCGCATGGCATTTACGTAAAAGTCAATTGAGACACGACAGGTGCCTTCAGGGCACACCGAACCACCATGTGGCAATGCCGAGAAAGGCAAAGAAGCCGACGACATCGGTGACCGTGGTGACGAAAACCGCCGAAGCGACCGCCGGATCGACCTTGAAACGGTCGAGCAGCAGCGGGATCAGGATGCCGGCCAGGGCGGCCGCGAACATGTTGATGA
>NZ_RZQG01000226.1:0-7526 GCF_003998635.1 Mesorhizobium sp. M7D.F.Ca.US.004.03.1.1 | reverse complement strand
TTCGAGTCGTTTCGAGAGACCGTTCGGACCTGCCCGGTGCCGGTTGTGATCGCCGGTGGTCCGAAGACAGACACGCTGCTCGGCGCCCTTCAGCAGACGGCGGACGCCATCCGTGCCGGCGCGCGCGGTGCCGTGGTGGGCCGCAATCTCTGGGGGCATGGCGATCCGGAAAAGGCAGCGATTGCCTTTCGGGGCGTCATCCATGACGGCCTTTCGGCGCAAGACGCCTTGGCGAAGGCGGGTGCCTGAACGATGCCAACCGTCCCTTCAATCCTCGGCTTCGGAGCTATTGCGATCGACGACATCGTCTATGTCGATCAGCCGTTGTCGGCGGGCAAGGGGAAGGTCCTGCAAAGTGCCCGAGCTTTCGGGGGAAATGTCGCGACGGCACTTGCCGCCGTCGCGCGGCTCGGCGGAACCGCCGGGTTCGTCGGATGGCTGGGCAGTGCCGCGGATGACGCCGTGCTGTGCGATCTCGCTGCGAGCGGCGTTGAAACCGTGTTCGCGCCGCGCCACCCGCACGCGCGCCCGGTGCGCTCGCGCATCACCGTCGGTTCGGATGGGGAGCGGTTCATCGCGTATGACGACGAAGCGATGCTGGGTACCGCGCCGGACTTTCCGGACGAAGTCCTCAGCCGCGCGACCGTCCTGATCGTCGATAGCTATGCGATCCGGTCGCTGGATGTCGTGGCTCGGGCTAGCGATCTCGGCCTTGCGATCCTCGGCGATATCGAATGGAGCAGCGGCCCAGCCACGGAGCGGCTGATCGGGCTCTGCGACCACCTCATTCTTCCCCTGGGCTTTGCGCGGACCGCTACGGGCTGCCGATCGCCCGCCGAGATGCTTGATGCATTGTGGTCGCCGTCGCGATCCGCCGTCGTTCTGACCGATGGCGGCAGGGGCGTGTACTATCGCGGACGCGACGAGACAGGGCTCTGGCACCTGCCTCCGCACCGGGTTGCAGTCGTCGACTCGACCGGCGCCGGTGACTGCTTTCACGGCGCCTATGCCCATGCATTGACGCGCGGTGCCGACACCGCAGGCCGGGTCGCATTCGCCGCCGCGGCGGCCGCCCTTTCGATAACCGGGCGGGGCGGGCGCGAGGCACTTCCGACCAACGACCAGGTCACGGAACTCCTGGCATCGACGAACGCGCCGTCGGCAGTCGAACTGAAATATGCGCGGCTCGATACCGAAACATTGCCCGAACTATCCGAGGAAAATATTCGCAGGTGAACATAGGCCGAGGACAATCATAAAAATCAGTGGCTTAGACTTGTGGAGGGAGGAATATGGCAGAAGTCGTTCTTGAGAATATCTGCAAGACATACGGGAACAATTTTCACGCAATCGACCAGTTGAACCTGTCGGTCGAGGACGGTGAGTTTTTGATTCTCGTCGGGCCTTCCGGCTGTGGCAAATCCACCGCGTTGCGGATGATCGCGGGATTGGAGGACGTCACCAGCGGCAGCCTTCGAATCGGCGGCGTCGACGTCGTCGACATGCCGCCCAAGGACCGCGACATCGCGATGGTCTTCCAGAGCTACGCCCTCTACCCGCATATGACGGTGTTCGAAAACATCGGCTTTTCGATGCGGCTGGCAGGCAAGTCGAAGGCCGAGCGCAAGAAGCGCGTGGACGAGATCGCCAAAACCCTTCAACTGACGTCTCTGCTGGACAGCAAACCCGCGAACCTTTCAGGCGGACAGCGTCAAAGGGTTGCCATGGGCCGCGCCATGGTGCGCGAGCCGGCAGCCTTTCTCATGGACGAACCCCTTTCCAATCTGGACGCGAAACTGCGTGTTCAAATGCGCGCCGAAATCACCAGCCTGCAAAAGCAGCTCGGCGTCACGACCATATATGTGACCCACGACCAAACCGAAGCCATGACGATGGGCGACAGGGTCGCGGTGTTGAAAGGCGGCGTGCTGCAGCAGGTCGACACACCCAAGAGGCTCTATGAATCGCCGGTGAACGCCTTCGTTGCCGGCTTCATCGGGTCTCCTTCGATGAACCTTTTCGAGGCGACCCTGACGGGCGACGAACTGATGCCCGGCGCGTTAGCCATCCGGCTGCAGGATGCAGCCTTCGTGCGCAGGCCGGGCTTGAGGTCGTATGCGGGGCGCAAGGTCGTGTTCGGGATACGACCGGAGGATCTCTATGACAGCAGCCTCGAATCCGGCCGCAAGTATCAGACGATACCGGCAAAGGTGACCTCGATCGAAGAACTTGGATCCGAACAAATCGTCCATCTCAACATCGATGCGGTCCGAGTGGACTCCGGCGACCCGGACGCAGTGCAGGATTTCGGCCTGGCGTCGAACGCGGTGGCGAAATTCGAACCGGTCAGCACAGTCCGCTCCGGCTCGGAAATCCGGTTGGCCCTGGATGACGCCAAGCTCCATTTCTTCGATCCCGAGACGCATCTGGCGATCTGAATATCCGCGGCAAGGCCCGCAGGCGAGGGTGAGGCGCCTGCGTAAGAAGACTTCTGAATAACCAGACGATCGTCCGCATTGTGCGGTCGATCCCAAAGAAGGAGGAGAAAATGATGTTTCGTATTAAACCCGTGATGCTGAAAATAGCCGCGGCCGCATGGTTGCTTGGCGCAACCGGCGCCATGGCGGACACGACGCTGGAATTCACCCAATGGTGGGAGCCCGAATTGCCGGCTGGCTCGCTCAGGGCAATCATGGATGACTTCGAGGCCGCAAACCCCGGAGTCAAGGTGACGCTGGTCAGCGGCCCCTACGCGACCACGCGAGACCAGATCTCGGTTGGTGCTGCAACCGGAACGCTCAGCGACGTCGTCGGTCTCGACGGTGCCTGGGTGAACAATCTGAATGCGCAGAACGCACTCGCCGACATGAATCCGATGATGGATGCGAGCGGTTTCGACAAGAGCCAGGTCGCGGACATCATCAAGGTGGACGGCAAGGCGGTGATGTTTCCCGTGGCTTCCTTCGTCTATCCGGTCTTCGTGAATTTGGACCTCGCCGCCCAGGCAGGCGTGACCAAGCTGCCGTCGACCCGTGCGGAGTTTCTCGAAGCCGCCAAGAAGATGACGAAGGCCGACAAGAACCAGTATGGCTGGGTGCTGCCCCTGTCGCTGCAAACGCCATCCGGCGTCCAGAACGACATGATGTCGTGGGTTTGGGCTTCGGGTCAGTCGATGATGGCGAACGGCAAGCCAGACCTTGAGGGCAAACCGGTGGTGGATATGCTCACCTTCGTCAAATCACTCAACGACGCCGGCACCATCTCGCCCGGCATCGCCACCAAGACCGAGCAGGAAAAGGTCGAGGAGTTCGTCAACGACCGCGTCGGGATGATGATCGACTCGCTCGCGCATGTGAACCTCATCCGCAAGCGCAATCCCAAGCTGAACTTCGACCTCATCCCGGTCCCTGTCGTGGAAAACTATACCGGCAAGCGCGGCCTTCCCTATGCCTCCTGGGGCATCGGCATCTCTGCTGCCTCGAAACATCAGGAAGAGGCCTGGAAACTCGTCCAATATCTGATGAGTGAAAAGGTGAACGCCAAGCTCGTGTCGCTTGCAAACGCCTTCCCGGGCAACGTCAACGCCAAGCCCGACTTCGTGACCTCGGACAAGGCTTTCGGCAAGGCTTTTGAAATCTTCAAGACCGGTTATCTCGCCAATGAGTTCACGGGCCTACCGGTGGCTGAAGACCTGATGACCCAGTTCGACGTGCAAGCCCAGAAGATGCTCGCCGGCGAGCAGTCTCCCGAACAAGCCGCCGCCGCCGCTCAGAAGGGCTGGATGGCGAAATTCTGATCGGCCTGTTCCCGTTTGCTATCTTCGACCGGGTGGCCTGACTTCGGGCAGGCCACTCGGCAACAACGGATCGGCAATTTGAGATGAACCTGTTTTTGAAGCTTACCTTCTCTTGAAGGCGTATCCCAAGGTTGGCACATGACCCGGCAAAAACGCTCCCACCACAAGCTGAAACGAGCGGTCGCACCCTACCTCTATCTGTCGCCTTCGCTGCTCATCATCGGGCTGCTGATGCTGCTGCCGATGGTGACGGTGATTGCCTACTCGTTCCAGAACAGTGCGGTGCTGCGTCGTGACCCATCCTTTGCCGGACTGAAACACTACCAGGCGATCTTCGACGACCCCGTGTTCTGGGCTTCGCTGTGGCACACGCTCTACTTCACATGCATGAGTGTCATTTTCCACATGACCATCGGCATGGCCTTCGCGCTCATGCTGAACAGCGACCGCATTAATCCGACGCTGCGCAATATTCTGCGCGTGCTCTACATACTGCCCTGGCTGTTCACCGCGGTGATTATCGCCGTGATCTGGCGCCTCCTGCTTGAGCCGAACGGTGTCGTGAATAGCATTCTCATGCAAATCGGCATCATCGGTTCCAAGGTCGAATGGTTTTCCTCGCCTCAGACCGCGCTGCACGCCGTCACCTTTGCCAATATCTGGGCGGGCTATCCGCTCTTCATGGTCAGCCTGCTCGCGGGTTTGCAGGGCATTCCCAAGGATTTCTACGAGGCCGCCGATATCGACGGGGCGAAAGCCTACCAGAAGCTGATCTTCATCACCATCCCGCAGCTGATGCCGATCATCATCAGCATCTCGCTGCTCGACTTCATCTGGACCATGCAGGTCTTCCCGTTAATCTGGATAACGACGGGCGGTGGCCCGATCTACTCGACCGAGGTCCTCAGCACCTACACGTACAAGCTGGCGTTTTCGAGCTACAACCTGTCACAGGCGTCGGCGAGCGCCGTGGTCATCCTGCTGATCTCTCTCGGCCTGACGCTGTTCTACATCCGTTATCAGAAGGCTCGGTAGTCACCATGAGGAAACGAAACTCTGGCAAAGACAAGCTGATCACCGTCGCGCTGCATGTTGCTCTTGCGGCTGGACTGTTCTTCGCAGCCTTCCCGATCTACTGGATGCTCAGCAGCTCGTTCAAGTCGAACACCGAAATCTTTGCCCTGCCACCAACCATCCTGCCAAAGGCCTTCACGCTGGAAGCGTATGCAGCCATCCTTGGCGACCCGGTAAAGCTGCGTTTCTTCTTCAATAGCTATTTCGTGGCGGGATCGGTGACCGTGCTGACGGTGCTGATCGCCTTGCTGGCGGCCTACGGGTTCAGCCGCTTCAACTTCCGCGGCAAGGGCAGCCTGAACACAATCATCATCAGCACGCAGACGATTCCGCCGATCACACTTTTGATCCCCTTCTTCGGGCTTGTCGTCTCATACGGTATCTTCGATACCTACGTCGCACTGATCCTGACTTACCTGGTGTTTACACTGCCGTACGCGATCCTGCTGATGACGGGATATCTGAACACCTTGCCCCGCGATCTCGATGAAGCCGTGGCTGTCGATGGCGGCACCAGTTGGACAGCGCTTTGGCGGGTGATCGTCCCGATTTCACTGCCTGGTATCGTGGCGACGTCGGTCTACACCTTCCTGTTGTGCTGGAACGAATTTCTCTTTGCGCTGACGCTGACGAAGTCAACGTCCATGCGCACCGTCCCGATCGGCATCCAGCTGTTGATGGGGCAGCACGCCTTCGAATGGAACCAGATGATGGCGATGAGCGTGCTCGGCTCGCTACCGCTCTTGCTCATCTACCTCGTTGCCCAGAGGTACTTCCTCGCCGGCATGACCGCAGGCTCGGTCAAGTAGGATGTCCTTCCCACGGCGACGCAGAGTGGCATCAAGCAATAAGCGGCATCAAGGAATGAAAGTATGAACGTGAAAGACCTCAAAGTCGGCTGCCAGACCTTCACCTGGGAAATGCTTGGCAAGGCCTGGACCGGCGGCCCCGACGATCTGCTGAAGGCGATCGCCGATGGCGGCTATGCCGGCATCGAGATCACCGACACCATGATCGGCCACTATGCCCGCAAGCCAGCGGAATTCGCCGCCGCGCTGAAGGCGTCCGGTTTGATGCTGGTCTCCTTCGCCTTCGGCTCGAACAGTGGTTTTACGCTGAAGGAGAAGATCGGCACCGACCTCGATACCGCCAAACGCTGGATCGACTTCGCCGCTGCCTTCCCAGGCGCGCTGGTGTCGATGGGCTCTGCGACGGTGGTCTCCGACGGCCCGCGCGACGGCAAGTTCGCCATCGCCGCCGAGGTCTACAACAAAGCCGGCGAACTCGGGCGCAAGGCCGGCGTCCAGGTCGCGGTGCATCCAAGTTCGCACCACAACACGCTGCTGTTCGACCGTGCCGACTACGACACGATCTTTGCCTTGCTCGACCCCGATCTGGTCGGCTGGGTGCCGGATACCGGCCATATCCTGCGTGGCCACAAGGACATGTCCGATACGCTGCGCACCCACCGCGACCGCATCCGCTACATCCACTTGAAGGACGTCGATGCCAACGGCACCTGGGCCATGCTCGGCAAGGGCGTCTGCGACACGCCTGCGGTGATCGAGATTGCCAACACCGCGCCACGCTTCAACGGCTGGCTGGTGCTGGAGGAGGAATCCGAAACGGCCGCCGCCGATCCCGCCGGCGCGGTGAAGACCAACCGCCAGACGATGCGCTCCTACGGCGCCTGAAGAACGAGACGATGATCAAGAAACAGGACAGACGCCTCAGGGTTGGCGTGCTCGGCTGCGGCCCCATCGCGCAGTTCGCGCATCTGGAATCCTGCGTCAAGGCCGGCAATGCCGACCTCTACGCCATCTGCGACGCGGCACCCGACCTGCTCGCCCGCATGGGCGCCACCTACGAGCCGCAGAAGATCTATGCCGACTATGATGCGATGCTCGCCGATCCCGAATTGGAAGCCGTGATCGTCGCCACCTCGGACGCCTATCACGTGCCGATGTCGATCAAGGCGCTCGATGCCGGCAAGCATGTTCTGTGTGAAAAGCCGATCGGCACCTCGGTCGAGGAAGGCGAGGCGCTGGCGCAGGCGGTCAGGCGCTCGGGCAAGGTGCTGCAGGTCGGCCACATGAAACGCTTCGATCCGGCGCTGGAGGCGGCGCGCGACTTCGTCCACGACGAGATCGGTGAGGTGCTGGCGCTGAAGGCCTGGTATTGCGATTCCACCCACCGCTACACCAATACCGATGCCGTGCAGCCGCTGCCCGTCACCAGCAAGCTGGCGAGGAAGCCGGCGGGAAATCCGAAGGCCGATCTCAGGCAGTATTTCATGCTGGCGCACGGCTCGCATCTCGTCGACACGGCGCGTTTCCTGTGCGGTGATATCGTCGCCGTGCGCGCCCGGCTCAATGAGAAATTCGGCGCCTATTGCTGGTTCGTCGAGACCGAGTTCGCCAGCGGCGCGCTCGGCCATCTCGACCTGACCGTCGCCGTTCGCATGGACTGGCACGAAGGCTTTCAGCTCTATGGCGAGAACGGTTCTGTCATCGCCAGGACCTTCAACCCCTGGTACTTCCGCGCCAGCGAGGTCGAGATCTTTCACGAGAAGACCGCCACCGCCCACAAGCCGCTCGGCGCCGACGGCCATTTCTTCCGCCGCCAGCTGGAAGGCCTTGCCCAAACGGTGCTGGAA